>CANBYN010000104.1 GCA_947373615.1 Burkholderiaceae bacterium
GCTAATTTGGAAACTGAAAAAAACTTGGTTCATTAATCTCACCATTTTCATTTTTATCATTAGCTTGCTGTGTAATATTTTGCTTGTAAGCAATGAACCAGTTGCAGTGTTTTATAACCCTTTCACTCGATTTTGGGAACTCTTAGTAGGCGCGATATTGGCCTATCATTTGAGTCGCCATAAAATCAGCCTCAATAACGAGCGCCTTTTTAACCCAACAAGAATATCTTTTGCTGGGTTACTGTTGATTATTGGAGGTCTTGCCCTTTTAAATAAAACGCGCCAGTTCCCAGGTTGGTGGGCTTTATTGCCGACACTTGGGGCCTGCCTACTCATTCTGTCAGGTCCTAACGCCTGGGTTAATAAGAAGATTCTTTCAAATCGATTCCTAGTTTGGTTTGGTTTAATTAGTTTTCCGCTTTACTTATGGCACTGGCCACTTTTTTCTTTTGCGCGTATTTTTTATGGCCCAAACCCACCAGAAATAATCCTCATTGGACTAATAATCACATCAGTATTCTTGGCTTGGGGAACTTATCAATTTATTGAAAAGCCAATTCGACACAAAAATAATCCTTTTATAGTCACTAAGACACTTATCACAGGTCTAATACTTATAGGAATTGTAGGTTTAATTATTTTTAAATCTGATGGAATACCATCACGATTTCCAAAAGCCGAAAAGGATATTGCCAGCATTAAATGGAGTCCTTCAGAAAATAATACTGAAAGTTGTAAATCCCAATATCCAAGCGAACAATACTGTATCGCCACCAATGAATTAACTAAACCTACTGCAGCCATTATTGGTGATTCTCATGCAAATCACTTCTTTAGGGGGTTGAGTGAGTTTTATAAAGAACGTGGAGGAAATCTTATTAATCTCGGATACGGAGCCTGCGGACCATTCATAGGCTTAGATCGCGTCGAAATCGGCCCCAATGGCTATCTCAATTGCTATAACAAGATGCGCCCTATTTTTGATTTCATCCTAGAATCTAAAGATATTAAAACTGTATTTTTAGCATTTCACCATAATGAGTGCCAATTTCCCACCGCTGACCTTAGAGATAAAAGCGGTAGTCTAAATATAAACAATGGGGAAGACTTGCTAACTGCATCCCTGATTAAAACGGTCCAAACAATTGCTGCGTCTGGGAAAGAAGTTGTCCTAATTTATGACCTGCCAAGCTTAAATGTAGATACTGGAACGCATATTAAAAAATGTTTTTATTCTAATCTTCTTCACATAAATACTGGGTGCACAGAAGAAGATATCAAATTTAGCGATAATCTTAACAAGTACGATGAAATCGTCAATGAACTTAAAAAGAAAACTCCTATTAAGGTATTTGATACACGAAAATTTGTAGCGGCTAACTTTCCAATCAATCAAGAGAATGAATGGACGTATAGAGATTACCAACATCTCACCTTAAAGGGATCCTTGTTTTTCACTGACAAATATAGATGGTAAGAAAAATTGGTTAAAAGGAGCCGCATCAGATTCGCGCTTAAGCTACATTTACGCTCAAGATCAATTAAGACAGCGGATAAAGATTGCGAACTTTAAATCTCTGCTCATAACCAGCTCCTGATAAAGCACAAGATGTGACTCTATCAACAACCATGGATAAGAACATGATGCCTCTTTGGCTATTCTGGAATGTCCTAGCATCTGTGCATTCATAGCGACGCGCTAATAACTATCTTTTATCTTCCAGAAACAGTAAGTAAAAATCTAAATGGCTAATATTTTATTGGTGGGAAATTATTTTTTTACAGCCCTTACGACATACTGCAAAGGTAACGCATCTGAAATAGCCATCTGAGGATCTACTCCTGACAACTTTGCCATCTCACCAATAATTGGAAAATACTTCTCTGCATTAGGATCCTGGAAAATTCTTGGTAGCCCTGCTTCAATTTGAAATCCGGCCTCATCAAACATTTCAATGATTGTTTGCCGCGTAAACCATCGTAAATGGGTTTTGTCTAATAGACCCTCATTTTCATAACGAAAATCACCCATATTTAGCCTAACCTGCAAGCTCCAATGTTGAGCATTAGGGATACAAGCAACAACGCTCCCGCCCTTTGGCAAAAGTGTGCAGATATTGCCAAGAACGGCCCATGGATTTTTAAGGTGTTCGAGAGTATCTCCAAATATCCAACAATCACGATCAGCCTTTGAGTTCCAAAAAATCTCATCGGCCTCATCGATATTAAGGACTAGAGTTTCATCACAATAACGCTGAGCAGATAAAGCATAATCTGGATCAATTTCAACCCCAAAGTAGTGGGCACTTGGGGAAATTTTTTTAAATTCTCTTGCTAGAGCTCCAGAACTACAGCCGATCTCAATTAGCTTTTTTGAATGGGGCGGTATCAAACTCAGCAACTCAGGATTGTGCATCTCATGTATTGGAGTCTGTTCCATCATTCTTTCCACTTTTCAATATATTTTTGATAACCTTGCTTCCATGAATCAGATGAAAAATTTCCACCACTTTGATGAATCAGAGAAAGTGGAATAGTTCCCATAGTAACCCCCCGAATTTCAGCCTGTCGACAGAAATCCATATCGTAAAAATGAAACTCAAATTGCTCATCGAAGCGCAGATTATTTTTTATTAAGGTCTTGCTATACGCCGCCAACAAAAGTCCATCGAGTAATTTAACCTCTTGAAGCGGAGGACCAAAGATACTTAATCCATCCATCGGGAAGGAGCTGCCATGACCCACTATTCCACTTAAATTTTCGGGCGCATCCCACTCCAGCCGATCATTTTTAAAAGCCCATGAGGGTTGAAAAGGCTGCCTACTTCTGTTTCCGGCGCACCCAACAATGCCAAACTGCTGAAGACCACTAAAAATCGATGTTACCCAGTAAAAATCAAGAATAAACAAATCATCATGAGCAAAAATGAAGATGCATGGTTCTTTGTTGCAATAATCAATTGCCTGGTTATAGACCTTTGATAGACCCATCGTATTTTCAGGGAATAGTTGCACCTCTATGTAAGGAGATTGATAAAGGGCAAGTGATCTACCAGTAGCAGACTTGGTATAAAAGTCTTCAACCGTTAAACGCGTAGCGACGATAAATTGTATTTTGATGACAGCACCTTTTAAATTTGGCTCTTAAGGGAAGCTAATTCGCATCATTAAATGATGTGCTCTGGGGGCAATCCATTTTGATATCTATCGTAAACCTTCTTATAGACAAGCTCTAAATTTTGTGTAAAGAGCTCACTATTAAATAAGGGGGTAGTTTCAATATTTTGCTTCAAGGTATTTTTGAGCTGCACCATTCTCATGGGATCAAGAGCTAACTCTATGGATAAAGATTCGTACTCTACCTGGGAATGCGTAATAAGCTCAGGCAAACCGATAGCATTTAATAAGCTAGCACCCATCCGCGCTGAAAAAGAGCGCCCCAACATAGTGATAACTGGCAACCCCATCCATAGCGCATCACTTGCCGTGGTTCCGGCATTGTATGGGGTTGTATCCAAGAATAAATCGGCCGCTTTATAGCGAGCAAGATAGTCCTCTCGAGAGAGGCGGCCCCCAAATATAAGTCTTGCCCTATCTACCCCACGCTTTTCAATTTCACTCGAAAGATTGTTGGATACCGTTTCATTTTCTGCGTATAAATAAAGTACGCTGCCCTCAACCTTTTTTAGGATTTTCGCCCAGCCATCAAAAACACTAGGGGTAAGTTTAAAACTATTGTTAAAACTACAGAACACAAATCCCTTGCTTGGTAATCCCAACTCTTCACGTGAAAATACTTTTTCTGCATTAGGTCTTTTGGAGTCATTTGCCTGATAGCTAGGAAGATAGATAATTTTCTCGGTATAAGCTAATTGCAGCTCGTCTGGAATAATTGTTTTATCAGCAATGATGTAGTCCATATAAGGAGCGGCCATGGTGCTTAGATAGCCTATGTACCCAATTTGAATTGGCGCAGCCCGAAACGCAAAAATACTAGGCCTAGTATCTTGTGTAAGGCCACCAAGATCTACCGCTATATCAATCTTTAACTCTCGAGCTAGCTGTGCAATTTCTTTTTCACTTTTAGAAAAGACATCAATAAATTGATCAAAGCCAGATTCCAATCGATTTCGCATCTCATCTTGGGCGCCCTGGCCGATTGAAAATGCAATTAATTCAAACTTACTCTTATCGTGATGTTCTATAACATCGGCCATTAGAAATGAAACTGCATGGTTTCTAAAATCAGGGGAGAAATATCCAATACGAATTTTCTCATTGCGCTCATGCTTAGCAAGATCACCCAAATCACCCTTCTGTGGATGAACTGAAGCCATATAGTCCTGAGTAATCTGTTTAATTAAAAACGGATCCTCGCAAACAGCTAGTAAATTAAATGGATAAAACTTATCTTTTCGTTTTATATCGCCAGTTTGCAAGGTGTTCAGGTATCCCTCAATTCCAGCCCAATCGCATTGCTGCATCTTTAAGTTGACATAAGCGCCTAAGATAACGTCACTACCACCAGCAAATTCAATAGCCTTTTCAAAAGCCTCTAAAGCCTTATCAAGTGAATTGAGTTTTCTCAAGGTATTGCCAGCATTACTATATGCATCTGAGTAGTTTGGCTGGAGTGCAATAGCTCTTTCATAACTCGCTAGAGCAGCCTCTAGCTGATTCATATCCTGCAAAAGATTGCCTTTGTTGTTATGCGCTTCTGCATAATTTGGCTGGAGTGTAATAGCTTTGTCGTAACTTTCTAATGCAGCCTTGTATTGAAAAAGGTCTTTGAGAATATTGCCTTTATTGCTAAATGCTAAATAGTTTTTGGGGTCAATTTTGATTGCACTGTCCATCATTTTTAGGGCCGCTTGTAAATCTCTCCTCATAGCAAGACATACGCCCAATAAGCGCAAAGCCTCCGGATGCTTTGGTACCACCTTAATTACCTGCTTAAACAAACGCTCCGCATCATCCAGTTTTCCTTTTTGGATGTAATCAACTGCCAAACACATTAAATGGCCGATTTGTGGGTTCATCAGAAAATTTTAGTACAGAGGACTTGGAGTATAAAAAAAGGATTTACAGCATCTCACTGTAAATCCTTTGGGTATTATGGTGCCCCTTGTCCGACTCGAACAGACCACCTACTGATTACAAATCAGTTGCTCTACCAGATGAGCTAAAGGGGCAACGGATAATATTTTATCCTATTTCACAATTTTTAATGATGGTCTGCTATTTTTTGGCTTTTCAGGTGCCTCATCGGAAGAGTCCGCCACATGCAAATCTCGTATTTGAGAAGGGTCAAATGGGAAAGACATGCCCTGACCATTTTCTCGGGCATAAATAGCAAGGACATGGGTAACCGGCACCATGATCCTTCTGGGTATACCTCCAAATCTGGCTTGAAAGCTAATCCAATCATTTTCCATCTGCAGCTGGTGACATGCCTCAAGAGAAAGGTTCAAAACGATCTCGTTGTTCTTAACAAACTCCATGGGCACTTCCACCCTAGCATCCACAAATACCGCAATGAACGGCGTAAAACCAAAATCCGTGCACCACTGATGTAGGGCGCGGATTAGGTAGGGTTTATTGCTCGGAACGTCAGACATGGAGTCTAATGATGAACCGCTAGTAATGCTTAGCGGCGCATTACCTTTTCTGAAGGGGTTAAAGCTTCAATATAAGCAGGTCGACTGAAGATGCGCTCAGCGTATTTCAAGAGGGCTGCCGCATTGCGTGAAAGATCAATGCCGTAGTGCTCAAGGCGCCAAAGCAAAGGTGCAATCGCAACGTCCAACATTGAAAATTCGTCGCCTAACATGTACTTGTTCTTAACAAAAATAGGTGCCAACTGAGTTAAGCGGTCACGGATAGCCAAACGAGCCTTTTCGTGAGTCTTCTCTGCAGCCTTCCCTTTTTCATTTTCCAAAGCTGCTACGTGCACAAATAATTCTTTCTCAAAATTGAAGAGAAAGAGCCTTGCACGTGCGCGCGCTACTGGATCTGGCGGCATTAATTGTGGATGTGGAAAGCGTTCATCAATATATTCATTAATGATATTTGATTCATACAAAATCAAATCACGCTCAACCAAAATTGGGACCTGGCCATAAGGGTTCATGACCGAGATATCTTCTGGCTTGTTAAACAAGTCAACATCGCGGATTTCAAAATCCATGCCTTTTTCAAAAAGCACCAAACGGCAGCGTTGCGAGAATGGGCAATTAGTACCCGAGTACAACACCATCATAAATTTATTTCCTTAAATTTCTAATTCAATACAACAAACGCAGTTCAGCGTTAAATCTTTTCATTGATGGATCCTCAATTCAAGGGTCCATCAAATCAAATCAATGAATATCTTTCCAATAAGCCTTATTCAAGCGCCAGGCCAAAATGGTGAAGATTGCCAAGAACAAGAGCACTATTACACCAAGACGTTTACGTTCCAACTGCACTGGCTCAGCCATCCATGACATGAAAGACACTAAGTCGGCGATATTATCGTCATACTCTTGTGGTTTCATAGTGCC
>CANBYN010000105.1 GCA_947373615.1 Burkholderiaceae bacterium
AGTAAATGCCAAAGGCGGAGAAGTTATTTCAGTCGAAGGGTTGGAAACGGGTGAGTGGGTATTGGTAGATTGCGGTGACATTGTTGTCCATATCCTCCAGCCCATGTTGCGCTCTTACTACCAACTTGAAGGCATGTGGGGCGCCAAACCTGTTCGCGTGAAATTGGCTGGTAGCAAAGGCTTAGTCAAGGCCAGCGAATCTGACGACGACGACGACGAATAACTTCATCACTCCCTGCATCAATGCGCTTAACCATTGTTTCAGTTGGTCATAAAATGCCTGATTGGGTTGCCACAGCAACCTATGACTATGTCAAGCGCATGCCCGTCGATTGCAGCATTGAAATCAAAGAAATTAAACCTGACCTTACTCCAGCCAAAGAAGCAGTCAAAATTGCAGCAGCCATTCCAAAAGGTTCTCGAGTCATCGCTTTAGATGAACGCGGCAAGGATCAAACCACCCAAGCCCTTTCTACACAGCTAGCTAACTGGCGTCAAGAAGGTGTTGATATCACTTTTTTGATTGGCGGTGCTGACGGTCTCGATTCTGGCCTAAAGAATAACGCTCATGCGCTATGGCGCTTATCAAGCTTAACTTTGCCACATGCCATGGCCAGAGTTTTATTAGTGGAACAACTCTATAGAGCCTGGACTATTTTGCAAGGACACCCCTATCATCGTGAGTAAAGATCATATTTACCTCGCCTCTCAGAGCCCGCGTCGCCAGGAATTATTAAAGCAAATGGGCGTTCATTTCAACATGCTGCTTCCAGATGAGAATGAAGATAGCGAGAGCATTGAGACCCCTCTTCCCAATGAGGCAGCACATATTTACGTTGAACGCGTAACCTTAGCGAAAAGTACTGCCGCATTAACCCGCTGGAAAAAAAGAAGTCTTCCCTGGGCACCGATCTTGTGCGCTGATACCACCGTGAGACTTCCCAAGAATCCTGATGGAGAAATCCTGGGAAAACCCAAGGATGCCGCTGATGCCGCACGAATTTTGGCGTTGCTCAGCGGTAAAGTTCATGAGGTACTTACAGCCGTAACCATTACCGCAAATCCAAGTGATCAACCGATCTGCTTAGTCCAGGTTTCTGAAGTGCAATTTGCGGTGTTATCACCAAAACAGATTGAGACTTATATTGCCAGCGGTGAACCCTTTGGAAAAGCTGGGGCCTATGGAATTCAGGGGCTTGCCAGCGCTTTTATCCCCTCTATTCGGGGTAGCTATAGCGGTATCATGGGTCTACCCGTTTATGAAACAGCTCAACTTCTAGATCGCGCCCGAATCTCATGCATATGAATGAAGAAATTCTAATCAACATCACCCCACAAGAAACGCGGGTTGCCCTCATTCAGCAAGGTGCGGTTCAAGAATTACAGATTGAGCGCACTCGCCAACGCGGTATTGTTGGCAACATCTATCTAGCAAAAGTAGTGCGAGTATTGCCTGGCATGCAATCCGCTTTTATTGAGATTGGTTTAGAGCGGACTGCGTTTATGCATGTCGCAGATATCACCCAAAATAATCCACAAGCTCAAATCGAAAAATTGTTATTCGAAGGTCAAACGATTTTGGTGCAAGTATTAAAAGATCCTCTAGGGACTAAAGGAGCGCGTCTTACAACTCAACTCAGTATTGCTGGAAGAAATTTGGTTTATCTGCCCCCAGCGGGGAGCGATCCTGCAAGCGAAAAATATATTGGAGTATCACAACGAATTGATCAGCCAGAAGAGCGTGAAGCGATCAAAACACGTCTTACCAACCTCATGCCGAGCGATGAGAAAGGGGGAATCATTGTGCGTACTAGCGCTCAAGATGCTTCTGATACTGAGTTGCAACATGACATGCAATACCTGCGCACTACCTGGGAAAATATTCATGAGTCTATGAGGCACAATGCTGCGCCAAGCCTACTCTATCAGGATCTCAGCTTGGCAGAACGTGTCTTACGAGATGTGGCTGGCGAGGAAACCACTCAAATTCGGGTTGACTCTGCGGAGTACTTTGAAAAACTTAAAGCGTTTACTAACCTTTATATGCCCAACCTATTAGGGAAACTCTCTTTGCACCGTGGAGAGCGCACTCTTTTTAACTTATTTGATGTCGATGAAGAGATTAATAAAGCTTTAGGTCGACGAGTGGACCTAAAGTCTGGAGGTTACCTCATGATTGACCAGACTGAATCTATGACGACTATAGATGTCAATACGGGCAGCTATGTGGGCGCACGCAATCTCTATGACACTGTATACAAAACGAATCTAGAAGCAGCGCAAGCCATTGCACGGCAATTACGTCTACGCAATCTTGGTGGCATCATCATTATTGATTTTATTGACATGATTGGGAAAGATCATCAGGAATCCGTTCTGCATGAGCTTAAGCGTAACCTTGGGCGTGATCATGCTCGCACATCTATAAGTGACTTTTCCGCACTGGGATTAGTTGAGATGACTCGCAAACGCACTCGCGAGTCTCTCGCGCATATTACCTGTGAGCCCTGTACAAGCTGCATGGGCAAAGGAGAAATTAAAACAGCACAAACTGTTTGCTATGAAATCTTACGAGAAATTGTGCGAGAACATCGACAATTTAATCCTCGTGAATTTCGGATTGTTGCTTCACCAGATGTGATTGATCTCTTTCTTGAGGAAGAGAGTCAGTTCCTGGCACAGCTAGGTGACTTCATTGCCAAACCTATTAAACTTCAAGCAGAAGCCACCTTCAGACAGGAACAGTACGATATCGTTCTCAGTTGATTTGATCGCCTGAGAACTGAATTCGATGTAAGTTAGCATACAGTCCATCATGCTTGATCAGGTCTTCATGAGAGCCATTTTCGATAATATGGCCATGCTCTAACACGATGATACGGTCAGCATGTTCAATTGTGGATAAGCGATGGGCAATTATTAAAGTAGTTCTTCCTGCCATCAAATGATCCAATGCCTCCTGAACTTGACGCTCTGACTCTGAATCTAACGCTGAAGTAGCTTCATCCAAAATCAAAATTGGCGCATTTTTATATATTGCACGTGCAATAGCTAAGCGTTGGCGTTGGCCGCCTGATAAGCGATTGCCGTTATCCCCCACCATTGAATCGATACCTTCAGGCAACTCTTCAATTAATGCGCTGAGATTTGCAGCCTCAAGAGCCTTGATAACACGACTGCGATCAATACCGCTTGGACCCGTTGCCCCATAAGCTACGTTTGCCGCAATAGTGTCGTTAAATAAAATGACATCCTGACTCACAAATGCAATTTGTTTTCTGACATCTGCCAACACAATATCTTCTAGTGGAATATCATCCAAAAAGATATGGCCACTAGTAGGCTTAAAGAAGCGCGGTAGCAAATTGACTAAGGTAGATTTACCGCCACCAGAGGGGCCAACAAAGGCAACCACTTCACCAGGTTTAATGGTGAGGTTAATGCCACTTAACGCATCCTTACGCTCAACCTCTTGCTGATAAGCAAAGCTAACATTTTCAAATCGGATACCGCCCTTTGCATGATCTAAAGATTTCATGTTGAGCTTACGATCCTCATCTTCTTCTGCCGGTTGATCCATTAAACCGAAAATCATTTCTGCCGCAGTAAGGCCACGTTGTAGGGGTTGGTTGATGTCCGCCAAGTGCTTCAAAGGAGAAATTACCAACATCATTGCGGTAATAAAGGCTGCAAAACCCCCTACGGTAGTGCCTTCAGTGGCCGATTGCATTAAAGCAATCACTAGAACAACCGATAGAGCCATGGAGGCAATCAACTGAGTAATCGGCTGATTTAAGCCGCCCGCTACAGCGGACTTCAAAGCAAACTGACGTAAACGCTCGGCCTTTTCTAAAAATCGATTTAACTCATATTCTTGGGCGCCATGTACTTTGACAAACTTATAACCGGCAGCCGATTCTTCCACGATGTAAGCCAAGTCACTCGTCAGTGTTTGCTGTTCACGATTGAGCGTTCTTAAGCGTCGATTAATCTTGCTCATCAGAAATGCAATGACTGGAAAAATAATTAATACGACCAATGTTAATTTCCAGTTCAAATAAATGAGGTAACCCATTAAACCAACAACCGTAAGGGAGTCACGTACCAAGCTGATCAACATACCCCCCATGACACTTAGAACGTTATTTACTTCAAAAACGACCGCGTTAATGAGAGTAGAGGCAGAATTTTTTTGGAAAAAGGCCGTACTTGCATTAAGTAAAGTCTGAAACATTTGCTCGCGCAACTTGAGTAAGACTGAATTAATCACTCGAGATAATAAGTAGTTTGATAAGAACTGAGCCAAACTACGCACCAAGGCTAAACCAACCAAGAAAACCGGTATTTGCCATAACTTGCTATTGAGCTGTCCTGTAAAGCCTCGGTCAAGCAAAGGCTTCATTAAGGCAGGTATAGAGGTCTCTGCAGCGGCCACAAAAGCCATCGCCACTAATGAGCCAATAATGGGGCCAATATGGGGTCTAAGATAGGTAATTAAGCGATTTAGAGCAGTACGGTCTTGAGCATTCATATAATGAATTATGCCAACCTTATCTGTCATACTCATCACCCGCAACGAAGAGGCGAATTTAGATGCCTGTCTTGCTTCTTTGGAGGGAATTGCCCAGCAGATCGTGGTGGTAGATACCAACAGCGCTGATCGAACCCTAGAAATTGCTCAAAAACATGGGGCATTGATTGTCAGCCCTCCCGATTGGCCAGGATTTGGTCCTCAGAAAAATCGGGCTTTGGCCCTAGCAACTGGGGAATGGGTGCTCTCCTTAGATGCAGATGAACGCCTAACTCCCTCTCTTAAATCCGAGATCCTAACTGCGATTAACCATAACGCCCATATTGACTGCTTCGCTATTCCTCGTCTATCTTGGTATTGCGGACGATTTATTCGACATTCTGGGTGGAGTCCCGATTATGTCGACCGTCTTTTCAGGCGAGGTACCGCCCGCTTCTCAGATGACTTAGTACATGAGCGCCTCGTACCGAATGGATCAGTGGCCAAACTTAAAAACCCAATGTTGCATTACAGTTTTATGAACTACTCACAAGTGTTAGAAAAGCTCAACCGATATTCAACCGCATCCGCCGAGCAAGCCTTTGCCAAAGGCAAAACTAGCCACCCTTTGAAAGCAGTGCTGCACGGCATTTGGGCTTTTATTCGAACTTACATTATCCGCGCTGGGTTTTTAGATGGCGCTCAAGGATTTGCGCTAGCAATCTCCAATGGTCAAGGTACCTATTATCGCTACATCAAGTTGTGGCAACTCCATCAGGACGCAGAGAAATGATTTCGATTCTGTTGGCCACTTACAACTGGCCGCAGGCGCTCAAACTCTGCCTGGAATCTCTTGCCACCCAAAATGATCGCGATTTTGAAATCATCATTGCTGACGACGGCTCCACTGATAGCACTAAGCAAGTCATTGATGCCATGAAGCTTACATTTCCTGCATCCATCACCCATCTTTGGCAGGAAGACCACGGTTTTCGAAAAACCCAAATTCTCAACAAAGCAATTGCCGCCGCACATGGTGACTATCTGGTATTTCTAGATGGCGATTGCTTAGTGCAGCCCGACTTTGTTGCCCGACATCGTTCTCTTGCGCAAAAGGGTTGCTTGGTCACTGGTAGTCGGGTGTTGCTGAATCAAGCATTAACTCAGCAATTACTAACCGGGCCCAATTGGAATTTTCAGGCCTTTATGTCAAACCTCCTACGCAAACGTATCAACGGTGGAATTAATAAATATTGGCCCCTCCAATTCAAGCTGGGCGATGGCTTATGGCGTCGTTACAAGAAATTTGTTTGGCGTCGTATTAAAGGCTGCAATATGGCCTGCTGGAAAGCAGATGCTGAAGCAATTAATGGTTTTGATGAAACGATGACAGGCTGGGGACATGAGGATGCTGATTTTGTATTCCGTCTGCAGCGACATCACATCATCCGCAAGTCGGGATCTTGGTCAACTGAAGTACTGCACCTCTTTCATCAAATTCATGATCAGAGCAATGCCGCTGAGAATGCACGCCACGTTCGAGAAAAAATTCTGGCTAAGGCCGTCTAAGTCAATAGTCACATTGAATATGAGCTCCTTCTCAACACTGAAACCAAAAAAAGTATTATTTATTGCCACTAGGCAAATTGGGGATGTGCTAGTCACTACCCCGCTGATAAGTAAAGCAAGAGAACTTTGGCCTGAGGCAGAATTTCATTTTCTTGGATATCGCGGCAAACTCGATATGTTGCATGGCAATCCTGACATTGCCGAAATCATTGAAACCGCAGATCGCCCTAGCATTGGAGGGTACCTCTCCCTCTTTAGTCGTCTGTTTCTGCGCTATGACCTCGCCATCGTTACCCAACCAAGTGATCGCGCCTATCTCTATGGCTTGGTGGCAGCCTTTAGAAAAGTTGGTGTTTTGGGTGGTCATCCCCAAGGTCAGGATGCAGAAGATAAAAGCAAACGAAATAAGATTGAAAAACAAAATGCCTGGAAAAAGTT
>CANBYN010000106.1 GCA_947373615.1 Burkholderiaceae bacterium
GGCTACTTGGTTTAGCTACCTGAAAGCGCTGCAGTCACGAATTGTCGCTGAGAAGAATAGCCAGTTAGGCGATCAAATCGGCCGTATTGCTCAAGTGCGCTACAAGGTTGGTGATGTTGCAAGACTGGATGCCCAATTAGCAACTGCTGAACAGGGTAGGTTAAAGGCTTTTCTAGAGATCGCTAAAGCACATGAAAGTGCTAGCGGTGAGGCTGTTACGCAAAGATTTTCAGGCATTGCTCTGATTAAAAACTTTAAGTGGGATGCTATTCCTAATTTACAAACGAGAAAAGAGTTGCTGCGTCAGCAATTTTTAGAGCGTAGCCATGAATTAAAGCTAGCTAAGTCTGATGCAGATCGATTTGATTTACAGGCTAAGCGCAGTGGCTTGGATAGATTCCCAGATCCAACAATAGGTCTTTATACCGCTAATGAATTCGGTGGGGCTGAGCGCATCAATGGGGTGAGCCTATCTTTTCCAATATCAGGTAGCGCTCGTTTTTCAAATGCATCTGCAGCAGCATCTGAGGCGGAGATTGCGCGTCAACGAGTTCTTGAGACTGAGCAGCGCATTAGCGTTGAGTTTGAACGCTTATGGTCACAGATGATGAGTAGAAAAGTAGCCGCAGAAACATTGCTAGATTCAGCAAAAAGTCAAAATGATGCTGCACAGGCAGCAGAGAAGGCCTATGTATTGGGTGAAGGGACTATTTCTGATTTGATTGCCGCAAGAAAAGCCGCCAATGAAAATCAGCTCTCCGCCGATCTCATGCGTCTAGATGCGCTGGAGTCTTACTATCGGATGCGCCTAGATCTTCATGAAATGTGGGATTTTGATTGATATGCTTAAGGTAGTAATTTTTTTAGCTATTCTTGGAGTGTCCTCAATAGCTAACGCTGAACTCATCATGATTGATGAGTTTGGTGAGTTAGCGCTGTCTTCCGATTCCATAGAAATAAAATCACGCAATGGTCAAAAAATAGTCCAAGGGGTAGTTTATGGTTTTAGCGACGGAGTTAAAAAAAGTATGGCTCAGTTCATTGCAACTTGCGGAGAGTATGGTGGCTCAATTCAGATTAAAGGATTTGAGCAAGAGGCTAGCAATTGGATCATAGGCGGCACGAATAGGGCAGATCTTATTTCTAAAATTGCCTGTGATTTGCCTAAGCCAATGATTATTAAGGTTGCTAGTTAACCACTAACGTGTTCCGTTGCGGCTAAGCCAAAAGATGTTCCAAATCTGCCAAAGCAAACTTTATTTATTAGCATCCATCACAAAATTTCGTAGCTTAGGTGGGTCAGTGGTGCTAAATTAGGTTTGCTATGTTTAAAACAATCCTCGCTCTCCCGCGCACCGTTTGGCTCATTGGGCTGATTAGCCTAGTGAATGACTCTGCAAGCGAGATGCTCTATCCATTGATGCCTTTATTTTTATCGTCTGTTTTGATGGCTGGCCCTAAGGCTCTTGGAATTATTGAAGGTATCGCTGAAGCAACTTCAAGCATTTTTAAACTAGCTTCAGGGGTAATTGTTGATCGAACTAAAAAAGCCAAACCTTGGATAGTATTGGGCTATACACTTGCCGGTATTGGTAGACCTCTTATTGCGGTGGCTAACTCATGGCTATGGGTGTTAGCTATCCGCTTTACCGATCGTATGGGTAAAGGGTTGAGAAGCTCGCCACGGGATGCTCTTTTGGCAGAGAGTGTGAACGAGAATCAACGGGGCATTACTTACGGCCTTCATCGATCGATGGACAATGCAGGGGCAGTTATCGGACCTTTATTGGCGGCCTTATTTTTATCCATGGGAGTGTCACTCAAAGATATCTTTCTATGGGCAATTGTGCCCGCTGTAATCACTATTGGTCTGGCTTTGTGTATTAAAGAGCCCATTAGAGAGGCTGCGCCCCAAGCGAGTCGCTTTAGCTGGTCCCTTGAAGGTATGCCAGATCAGTTCAAAAGATATCTTGTAGTAGCGGGAATCTTTGCTTTGGGAAATTCATCCGACATGTTCTTGTTGTTAAGGGCAAGAGAAGCAGGGGTTCCTCAAGAACAGATCCCATTATTGTGGGCAGCAATTTCTTTAATCACTACTTTATTTGGTACGCCTCTCTCTGCCCTGTCCGATACCTTTGGACGTAAGCGATTTATTTTGATTGCTTGGATTGCATTTGCATTTTTCTATATTGGTATGGGCTTGCCTGGCATCTCTATTTATCAAATATTTGGTCTTTTTGGCATTTATGGATTATTCAAGGCAGCAACAGAAGGGGTGGAGAAGGCATTGGTGGCAGATATGGCACCAAAAGGATTGGCTGGAACAGCATTTGGTTGGTTCAATCTAATAACCGGATTGATGTTATTTCCGGCATCCTTTATTTTTGGCTGGGTTTACGAGTCAATTGCGCCACTGTATGCGTTCCTATTCTCAGGCAGTTGTGCCATCTTGGCATTCGTTTTAATGGCTACATGGGTATATAGGCCTAAGACATCTTAAATGCGACACAATCTTTCTTATTGCTTTGTTAGTATCTATTGATGGATAAAGTAATCGAAGATCATGAATTAGAAAGTCCCGACAAACAGCAGGCAGCCAAGCAAAGTACATTGGTGAGCGTTGTTGTCAATATAGGCTTAACCATCACCCAAGTATTTGCCGGTATTGTATCGGGATCGCAAGGTTTGATTGCTGATGGCATTCACTCCCTTACTGATTTGGTGGCTGATTTTGTGGTGCTCTTTGCTAATCACCATAGTGGCAAAGAGGCAGATGATGATCATCATTATGGCCATCAACGATACGAAACTGCTGCCTCTTTATTTCTGGGCGTTTCTTTATTAGCGGTGGGCGTTGGAATGCTTTTCAAGGCTGGGGATAAGATCATTAATCCATTGGCATCTGGCCAAATTCAGATCTTGGCTTTGTATGTCGCCCTGGGCTCATTGATAGCCAAAGAATTACTTTTTAGATATATGTTGGTAGCTGCGAAACGGGTTCGCTCATCAATGTTGGTGGCAAATGCTTGGCATGCGAGATCTGATGCGGCTTCATCGCTAGTTGTTGCCGTTGGCATAGTGGGGTCACTATTTGGTTACCCAGTATTAGATTCCGTAGGAGCTTTAGTGGTCGGTTTAATGGTGGCTAAGACTGGCTGGACTTTTAGCTGGGATGCGCTACACGATTTAATGGATCGGGCTGCATCTACAGTGGAATACCAAAGAATTGAACACATTATCCAATCTACACCGGGCGTTAAAGGATTTCATGATTTAAGAACTCGCAAGATGGGGGATATGATTTTGGTAGATGTTCATATTGAAGTGGATGCAAATTCCACGGTTCAAATAGGTCATGACATAGCACTAAGCGCTGGCAATCAAATTAAGAAGGAATTACCAGTTCTGAATGTAATGACACATATTGATCCAGTTTGACCGACCACTATGAGCCGTTAACTACCTATTACTAAGTTAAGGTATATGGCTGCTAGGCTGGCATTTCGCCAAAGCAGTTCGTGGATTCATTGCTATATGGTTCGCTTACTTTCCACTATGAAATTTGGATACAAGTAATATTTTTCAACGTGGTATTGCGTCAATTTTCCGTCAAAATCATCTTGGTGATAATTAATATTGACAGTTCTGCACTCGAAGCTAAAATGAAATAATCAATATTGGGGGCGCAATGATTTACACAAAGCGAATTTCCAGATTCATACTGTCTTCTACGTTGACCCTTATTTTCTGTGCTCCTGCAATTGCTCAGCAGATCACTGGCACTTTAGGTTCACCTAGCGCCACCACCACCGTTAGCGGAAAAGAGCTTCCTCAGCCGGATCCCAGGTTTGGTGGTGTGATCAAGGAAAAAGCCTCGGAGTCAAAAGCTTGGTGGGCACCACGCGTTGTACCACCTAAGGGCGCGCCCAATATCCTGCTCATCATGACGGACGATAGCGGCTTCGGTGCTCCAGGTACTTTCGGTGGGGTCGTTCCGACCCCCGCTTTGGATCGCATTGCAAAAGCAGGATTGCGCTATACGAATTTTCATTCAACCTCACTCTGCTCGCCATCGCGCGCAGCCCTCATCACTGGGCGCAATCACCACGTGGCTGGTTTTGGCGTAGTGGGTGAAATCGCAACCGGGTTTCCTGGTTATGACTCGGTTATCCGTAAGGAAAACGGTACCATCGGCGCTATTTTGAAGGACAACGGTTACGCGACTTCATGGTTCGGCAAGGATCACAATACGCCTTTTTATCAATCAACCCAGGCCGGCCCTTTTGATCAGTGGCCCAATGGCATGGGCTTTGAATATTTTTACGGCTTTGTCGGTGGTGATGCTAGCCAGTGGCAACCCAACTTGTATCGCAATACCACTGCTATCTATCCTTTTGAAGGTAAGCCAGGCTGGAACTTGACTACCGCTATGGCCGACGAGGCGATCCAGTACATGAAGGAAATCAAATCGGTTGCGCCCGATAAGCCGTTCTTGGTTTATTACGTGCCCGGCGGCACGCATGCTCCACATCACCCTACGCCGGAGTGGATCAAAAAGATCAGTGACATGCACCTTTTTGATCAGGGCTGGAATAAGATTCGCGAGACTATCTTCGCTAACCAAAAAAGGCTTGGCATTATGCCCGCCAATGCGCAGTTAACGCCTTGGCCCAAGGAATTGCCGCAGTGGGATTCACTCCGATTAGTCGAGAAGAAGCTCTTCATTAAGCAAGCCGATGTATTTGGGGCTTATCTGGCATATACCGATAATGAAATCGGTCGAGTGATTCAAGCCGTTGAAGATATGGGTCAATTAGACAACACCTTGATCATCTATATCGCTGGCGATAACGGTGCTAGCCCAGAGGGAATGCTCAATGGAACACCGAATGAGTTCACCACATTTAACGGTGTGCCCGTGCCGGTTAATGCCCAGATGCTATGGTACCCATTTTGGGGATCCGACAAGACCTTTCCGCATTTTGCAGCGCCTTGGGCATGGGCAATGGATACACCATTTAAGTGGACCAAGCAGGTGGCATCGCACTTCGGTGGCACGGCTCAAGGCATGGCCATCTCGTGGCCTGGTCACATTAACGATGAGGGCGGCATCCGGCGGCAATTTCACCACCTGATCGATATAGTGCCAACTATTTTGGAGGCAACCGGTATCCCAGCGCCAGAAAAAATAAACGGTGTTGCACAACGACCGATGGATGGTGTGAGCATGACGTACACCTGGGACAAGGCCAACGCCAACGCCAAGTCGCATCGCACCACGCAGTATTTTGAAATGCTTGGCAACCGCGCCATTTACCAAGACGGCTGGGTCGCAAACACGACCCCAGCAACGCTTCCGTGGGAATTGAGTACTAAGGAGCCGCCGGACGTCATCACCGGATACCAGTGGGAGTTGTATAACGTGGGCGATTTGCAAACGGGGGATCTCACCGAATCAAATAACCTGGCTACCCAGATGCCAGATAAGCTAAAGCAAATGCAGAATGTCTTTTACGCTGAGGCAAAAAAATATGACGTGCTACCGCTTGATAACTCATCGCTTTCTCGCTGGAATGCACCCAAACCGAACCTTACCGGTAATCGCAAGGTCTTCACCTACACAGGGACACTGAGTGGCATACCCAATAGTGGCGCACCCAACATCCTGAATAAGGCCTTCACAATTACCGCCGAGGTCACGATCCCCAAAGGGGGTGCACAAGGCATGATCGTCACCGATGGTGGTCGCTTTGGCGGTTATGGATTGTTCCTGAGTAAAGGTGTTGCAGGTATCCGCTCAGGCAAGCCTGTATTTATCTACAATCTTCTCGACCTCAAACGCACGGTTTGGTCTGGACCGGAGTTGGGTGTTGGAAAGCACACCATTGTCTTTGACTACAAGCCAGTCGAGCCGGGCCTGGGTAAAGGTGGCACCGGCGTGCTCTTAGTGGACGGTAAAGAAGTAGATAGAAAATCTATGGAGCATTCGACTCCAATTACGTTCCCAGAAGATGAAACGTTCGACATTGGCACCGACACACGCACGGGTGTGGCGATGATAGAGTACCGCTATGATCCGCCATTCAAATTTACCGGGACAATTAATAAACTCACCTTTAATCTTGAACCTGAGCAGGTAACGGCCGAGGAACGTGAAAAGATGCAAAAGACCGTAGCTCGCGCGCGAGACTAGAAAAGGGGGTAAGCATGGTGCCAATTTTTACACGCTGGAGACTGGGGTTAGTGCAATGAAATGGGTGCTTCCTGTTGTTGCTGTTGCTGAAGGTGCAACAGGTTTGGCATTAATAATTCTGCCATCACTTGTGGGGCGATTGTTGCTAGGTGAGGAATTAATTGGCATCGCTGTACCTGTTGCACGCGTGGCCGGAATTGCCTTGAACGCGTTAGCGCTTGTCTGCTTGTCGGGCGTACCACTACTTGGCATGTTGA
>CANBYN010000107.1 GCA_947373615.1 Burkholderiaceae bacterium
GCGTTTTTACTTTTTGTTTTGCCATCAAGTCCAATGGCGCAACCTTGGGCAGTTATCGGAGGTAGTTGTATTTCTGCTCTAGTAGGGCTGACGTGTATGCGCTTTGTCCATGACTTCGTAATCTTAATTCCGCTATCCGTTGGGCTTGCAATCTTGCTAATGTTTGCATTACGTTGTTTGCACGCACCTGCTGCTGCATTAGCGCTATTAATCCCTCTGAACGGATTGGTAGACTTTCATTTTGTCCTCTTTCCCGTCTTAGCTAATGCTGTTTTGCTGGTTGTATGCGCAGTAATTTATAACTCCCTAACGGGGAAAGCGTATCCATATCGCCCAAAATCGCTTTTAGATCCGTCTCCACTGCAAAAACGCGATCGTAAAATTGAGAATGAAGAAATAGATACAGTTTTGGCAAGATATGACCAGGTTTTAGATATCAACAAAGGTGATTTAGCTAATTTGATCTCCCAAGTAGAGCATGGCGCTTATCAAAAGAAGCTGCAAAGTATGCATTGCAAAACTATTATGACCGCGGATGTTTTATATGTAAGCATGGACTCTCCTTTGGATCAGGCTTGGAACCTATTGCGTAATCGTCATGTAAAAGCCCTGCCAGTCATAGATGGTGCGCGGAGGGTTCTTGGAATTATTACCTTAGAGGATTTTATTAAAAGCGCAGCAGTGGATTTCCATCAAACTTTTGGACAGCGCATCAGAGGTTTTATGCGGACCGCTGTTCCTGGTTTGAATAGCTTGCCAAATGCGGTTGGGCAGGTGATGAGTAAGCCGGTGAGGGTCATTAGTGAAGATCGAAATATGCTTGATTTAGCTGAGATTTTTTGCGGCGATGGTCATCACCATATCCCAGTAATTAATAATGATAGGCAGTTAGTGGGGATGATTACTCAATCTGATTTTGTAAAAGCCATTGATCAGTCCATTGATATTAGATGAAAAATCTAATCAGTGAATTGATCATTTTTTTATTGAGAGTACAACGTCCCAAAGCTAAGATTTTTGACTTGAGCATGATTTTGATTGGCTGATCTTGAGTCTGATTATTCCCAAACGCTCCAGTCTTTTGATGGTGGGGAATGCTCGTTCCATTTCACCGGGTAATGTATCGATTTACCAGGTGTTAAGCGACTCCAGATCGCTGCTACAACCGCAAGGGTTGTCACTCCCACTAAAACGACTAATATGAGGTTACTAAATCCAGCGTGTGCCTGAATCATAATCAATGGGTTAGCACCAGCTGGTGGATGCACAGTTTGAGTTAACAATAAAAGACATAGAGCAATTACCTCTGCCAACAAGTAAACCCACAAAGCATCGTTAAATAATTGATAGCAAACAATGCCACTGAGCGCGCTGATGAGATGGCCGCCAAATAAGGCTCGTGGTTGAGCCGCTGGCGCGCGAGTCAGGCCAAACAAAAATATCGTAGATCCACCTAGCGATGCTAGCAGGAATGGCGATGCTGGAGGCTTAGTAAAAAGCAGGGCTAGACCAAGGGCAGTCATTGCTCCCAATGAGACCCAAAGCAATCGCATGATAGTTTTTAGCATGTACTTAGAATAAGCCTGTCATACGCATTATTTCACTAGCTTGTCTCAATATGGAAATGGGGCAAGCTACTTCGCCTGAAAGTATTTTCGCGGTCACCGATGCTGTGAATTCAGCATTTATTTCTGTAAATGGACTAAGGTCTGAGAATCGCCCTTCAGGGCTAGTCGATTCTTGGTGATTGGCAAACAGAAAATGCATTTCAGGAAGCCTTTGCGGCGAGGCGGTTGGCTCACCTTCATTGCCTCTCATTAGTATGGCATTGGCAGAGCGACGCTGAAAGTACTCCCGTAATTTTTCTGGGTATTCCGGGTGTGTGTAATTCGAAATTTGCCAAGCATGGTCGGGCATCGGATTAATTAGTTTTGCTAAGACATGACCAGTATTTCTCAGTCCAATTTGAGCTCTAATATCAAGTAACTTTTGTAGCTCTGGCGATAAGACTCTTAGTGGACAGAAGATGGGGGTGCTTAAGTTGAGAAGTGAGTCAAATGCATTTGAATTACTTAAGATTGGCCAGTCGAGTGATTTAAAGATTTCATAACTAGTCACCCTTGTCAGATCTTTTTCAACCCCCTGGACAATTACGGTTAAACCTTCGCTAGCTAGTATGCCGGCAAGTAGGGGTGTCAAGTTTGCTTGTTTTCTCGCGCCGTTATAGCTTGGCAAAACAATGCTTGGGCATGGGCCTGGGTTAAGTAAGGATAATTTTGGCTCTAGAGCATCCATAAAGCCCATGAGTTCAGAGACAGACTCCCCTTTGATACGCATGGCAATACAAAAGGCACCCAGCTCCAGATCGCTTACATCGCCCGCTAGTATTTGGGCGAAAACCTCTTTGGCCTGATTCTGATCGAGATCGCTAGCACCTTTGCTGCCTCGACCAATAACCTTTAAGAATGATGTAATACTCATTACAAGATTATGCAGCTACTTCTATTCTCTTGAAGAAACTGGCAATAATTTGCTTCACTTCAGGTTTGCAGGAGCCACAATTAGTTCCGCATTGCGTTTCAGATTGAAGTGAGTTCATAGCTTCTTCGGGGGAAGTTCCTGCTGGCATTTTGCTTAAACATTGCTTCATTGTTTCCGCAGATACATTAAAGCAGTTACAAATTGCCTTACCCTTGGATTTAATTTCTACAGGTGGTTTGCTGACGGGCATCAATAGAGATCGACCGAGCGTTTTTGCATCCAAACCACTTTCTAGGTACTCTCTTAGCCAGGCAGTACTTGCTAGGCTTTCAATAGGACCAGTGAGCATTGCCGATAGGACTTTCTCTTGGGCACGTACGAGCCGCACTACACCTCTACGCTTATCGCTGTAGCGCATAACAGGCTCTCCAGATGCCTCATCCAATTTGAATTTTTGCATCACTTGCTTTAAAGCTTTGGCGGCAAGTGATTCTGATTGTTCAAGAGGGTCATCGTGGTGGGCGCCTTTGAATGAAACTCCAATGAGGTCACCATCCTGCTCTCTACCAAATAAGACGCATTGGGCAGAATCGAAGTAGGGCAAGATGCTGCGCAAACTATTTTGCACAGAAAATACTTCGTCTTTTGAAAATAGGCCAAAGGCCACTAATTGCCACGGAAGATTTGCTGACAAAATTTTGACGGCTGAATGTTTTAATTCTGGCTGACCGGATACGGGGTCAATCATGTTGCAAGTGAGTCCATTGACTCCACGGCCTGGTGTTTTACCAGCAGCTCCTGAAATAAATTCAGAACCCCAATGCATGGCAATAAAAGCTTGTGAAGAGGCAATATCATCCGAGACTTTGATTGGGAAGATCTCACTACCTCTGCGGCTAGTGACATGAACTAAATCACCATCTTCTAGATTCATTCTGCCAGCATCTTTGGGTGATAGCTCTACGCAAGGCTCTGGTGAGTGACCATAAAGAGTCCCAATCGTTCCAGTTCTACTCATGCCGTGCCATTGATCTCTGAGGCGTCCTGTATTTAATGCAAAGGGAAAGTGAGCATCTACTGATTCAGCGGTAGCCTTATAAGGTGCGGCAATAAAGTGAGCTTTTTTATCTTTGGTTGGAAAGATCCCATCTTCATAAAGCCTTTTTTTGCCAAAGTATGCTCCTTTTGGCATGGGCCACTGTTGTGGTCCACGCTCATTGA
This sequence comes from Burkholderiaceae bacterium, assembly GCA_947373615.1. Taxonomy (GTDB): domain Bacteria; phylum Pseudomonadota; class Gammaproteobacteria; order Burkholderiales; family Burkholderiaceae; genus Polynucleobacter. The sequence goes on from CANBYN010000107.1 coordinate 3,703, forward strand.
GGATGCCATAACTAAGACCTGTGATATCAAGGTCTCGGCCAGCAGTGCATTCTCGATGTTCATTCCAAATATCTTCTGGCTCAGCATAAGGAAATAGAGTGTTAACTCCTTCTTTTCTATTTCCTGGGAGAAGTGCTTCTAAAGCTTGTGCAATTTCTAACGCAATCTGCCAATCATGTTTTGCAGACTCGTAAGGATCAATTGCGGGGTTAACTTTCGAGATACGACGCTCTGAATTTGTAACAGTTCCCACTTTTTCTGCCCAGGTAGTGGCGGGCAATAAAATATCTGCATAGAGGGTGGTTGCTGTATGGGCGTAAGCTTCTTGTACAACAACAAATTCTGCTTTCCTGAGTCCCTCGTGAACCGCATTGAGATTGGGCATAGATTGTGCGGGGTTTGTGCAGACAATCCAAATAGCCTTAAGCTTCTCTGTGCGCAATGCTTCAAACATGGGAATGGCGCTAAGGCCTGGTTTCTCCGGAACTGAGTGGACTCCCCATAGGTTAGCGACTTCTGCACGATGCTCTGGATTGGCAAGATCGCGGTGTGCGGATAGTTGATTGGCTAGACCTCCAACTTCTCGGCCACCCATCGCATTGGGTTGCCCGGTCAAAGAGAATGGGCCTGCACCGGCTTTACCAATTTGACCGGTGGCTAAATGTAAGTTTACTAGAGCGGCGTTCTTGGCGGTACCTGATGCTGATTGATTTAATCCTTGGCAATACATCGATAAGGTTGCGGGTGAAGTGGCAAACCATTGCGCTGCTTGGAATAAGTCCTTTTCGTTAATGCCACAGATCTGGCTCACTGCCTTAGGCGTGAAGTCCCTTACCAGATCACGCAGGACATCAAACTCCGCTGTATATGATTTGATGTAAGCCTCATCAATCCATTTCTCCCAAAGCATGATGTAAAGCATGCCGTGGTAAAGGGCAACATCAGTACCTGGCTGTATCTGCAGGAAGAGGTCAGCTTCTTTGGCAGTCTCTGTTTTTCTGGGGTCAACAACAATGACTTTGAGATCGGGATTATTTTTACGCGCATCCTCGAGGCGTCTATACAGAATCGGATGGGCAAAAGCTGTATTCGATCCTGTAATAAAAATGGTGGATGCAGAATCAACATCTTCATAGCAGCAAGGCGGAGCATCCATCCCCAAAGTTTGCTTGTATCCAGCTACTGCACTAGACATGCATAGGCGGGAATTGGTATCAATGTTGTTTGAGCCAATTAACCCCTTCATTAACTTATTAAAGATGTAATAGTCTTCGGTAAGTAGCTGACCAGAGACATAAATACCAACGGACTCTGGTCCATGATCTTTAATGATGTCGGCAAATTTCTGGGCGACGGTTTGAATGGCTTCAGGCCAAGAAATATCTGTTGGCTCTTCACCTCTCGCTTTGCGGATTGCTGGCCTACCTAACCGAGATTGCAGTTGGAGACTTGGATTCGCAGTGAGATGAAGTGTAGAGCCTTTGCTGCAGAGTCTGCCAAAGTTTGCGGGGTGATCCGGGTCGCCACGAACTCCGGTTACTTCGATCTTCCCATTGCTTGCAGCCGCAGTTTCAATAATGACGCCACAGCCAACACCACAATAGCAACAGGTGCTTTTAACTTCAGCCATGTGTGGTTTGCAATTCCTCGCGGCTCAACCAAACCACACCAGACTCGACTTTGACTGCAAAGGACTTGGCACAGCCCTCATCCGGAGCAACGGCACAGCCAGTGGAAAGATCTATATTCCAGGAGTGCAGTGGGCAGGTTACGGATTTACCATGAACAATACCCTGTGAGAGAGGGCCGCCTTTGTGTGGGCACTTATCCAATACGGCAAATACTTCATCTTCTGAATTCCTGAAAATCGCAATTTGACCGGCAGGTGCCTCAATCACTCGAGCCCCTAAGACAGGAATTTCTTCAACTGTTGTGATTTTTTGCCAATGATCAAGTTGGGCGGTATTAGACATTTCCAACCTCGACAATAGGAATGGTTTTAAATTGACGAATATCTACACCTGCACGCTCAAACTCTTTCCAGGGGTCTGGAGCATCTTTTAGATCAAAGAGCAGTCTTTCATAAAGTGCTTTTCGGCTTTCAGCATCTTCAACCACCTTTTGTTTGATATATTCCATGCCAACACGAGCTAAGTAGTGCACTGTACGATCTAGATACCAAGCCTCTTCACGATATAGCTGTAAGAATGCGCCTGAATACTCTCGTACCTCTTCATCCGTTTTAACTTTACAAAGAAACTCAGCAACTTCAGTTTTAATACCGCCGTTACCGCCAATATAGAGCTCCCATCCAGACTCAACGCCGATGATGCCAACGTCTTTAATGCCAGCTTCTGCGCAGTTTCTAGGGCAACCTGAAACAGCAAGCTTTACTTTATGGGGGGAGTACATACCAAACAGCATCCGTTCAAGCTCTACACCCATCTTCATAGAAGATTGAGTGCCAAAGCGACAATGCTCATCGCCTACGCAAGTCTTTACTGTGCGAATAGATTTTCCATAGGCATGACCTGAAGGCATATCCAATTCCTTCCAAACTGCTGGAAGATCATCCTTCTTGATGCCAAGTAAGTCGATGCGTTGACCACCAGTTACTTTTACCGTTGGTACTTGGTATTTCTCGGCAACATCTGCAATACGGCGTAATTCTGCAGGAGTAGTCAATCCACCAAACATCCTTGGCACTACTGAGAAGGTGCCATCTTTTTGAATATTGGCATGAG
>CANBYN010000108.1 GCA_947373615.1 Burkholderiaceae bacterium
CTCCCGAACTCGGTTTAAATTATGACGAAAGGCCTCAGTGTGAATAGATGCCAAAATTGGTCTATTAATCAAGCCATTAGCTGTATTGCCCATATTCACCCCTCCTTTCATGTTTTAATTACATCAATGACTAGATTGTACGAATGAACCGCAGTTTTTACATCATTATGGCGGCGCAATTTTTTTCGTCGCTTGCTGATAACGCTCTGCTGATTGCAGCAATTGCCCTTCTGGCCCAGCTCCATGCTCCGGCCTGGATGACCCCTTTGCTAAAATTATTCTTCGTATTGTCCTACGTCCTTCTCGCAGCCTTCGTAGGTGCATTTGCTGACTCCCGCCCTAAGGGCAATGTCATGTTCATTACCAACACCATCAAGTTTGTGGGTTGTGTTGTAATGCTTTTCGGGAGTCACCCATTAATGTCCTATGCCATTGTTGGCCTAGGAGCTGCTGCTTATTCTCCCGCTAAATATGGAATTCTGACTGAACTGCTTCCTCCAGAAAAGTTGGTTGCCGCCAACGGCTGGATTGAAGGCTTAACTGTGGGCTCAATTATTTTAGGAACTGTCATGGGTGGCGTTCTGATTAGCGGCACTGTATCAAGCACCCTTTTGGCACTAGATATGCCTGCAATTGATACTGGTATTGATACGCCTGCAGAGTCTGCCATATTGATCATCATGATGATTTATGTAATAGCAGCACTTATTAATTTGAAAATTCCAGATACTGGGGCGCGTTATGTCTCGCAAAAAACCAATCCAATTGAATTGGTAAAAGATTTTGCTGTGTGCTTCAAAACCCTCTGGAATGATCGCCTCGGACAGATCTCCTTAGCGGTCACAACTTTGTTCTGGGGTGCAGGTGCCACACTACAATTTATTGTGATTAAGTGGGCTCAAGTAGCCCTTCATATGAATCTGTCTCAAGGCGCTATTTTGCAGGCGATTTCTGCGGTAGGCGTTGCTGGCGGTGCAGTTTGGGCCGCTTGGCGCATACCGCTTCACAAATCATTGAAGGTGCTACCTTACGGCATCGCAATGGGCATGGTGGTTTGCGTGCTGGCAATCTATAACTCTGACATGTTGCCCGATGTGACACTCTTTTCCATCGGCAAATTACAGGTCTCGCTCAATTTAATTCCAGCTTATTTCTTATTGATATTAGTTGGCTGGTTAGCAGGATATTTTGTGGTGCCAATGAATGCCCTTCTTCAGCATCGTGGACACGTTCTGATGTCGGCTGGTCACTCCATTGCAGTTCAAAACTTCAATGAAAATATTTCAGTGCTAATCATGCTACTCATTTATTCAGGGCTCATCTGGCTTGATCTACCGATTCAATTGGTAATCATTGGGTTTGGTACCGCTGTTAGTTTAATCATGTGGATTGTTATTCGGCGTCATGCTAGAAACCAAGCAGAGTATGACTCAATGCATCTCATCGGTGAACACAAACACTAAAAATAATCTATGGCCTTGCACGCCAAGATGAAATCCTTTAAACGTTTTGCAATACCGATTTAGCCAATAATAAATCTTGCCAAAGTAATGCTTTGTCATTCGGCCTAGCAATTACCTGAGCTAAATCAAATGTGGCTATCACTGGTACATCTTCATCGTTGTCCATATTGAGAGCTAATACCGTTTCGCGCAATTGTGGCAAAGGATCTCTCTCACCAGTAATTTTTTGTGCCACTGAGCCACCAAATGCAAATGCCACGATAGGAAGGCCATTATCGGGAATGGTCAATTGATTTAGCGGTTCTGCAGGGTTTTTCCACGCCCATTCGTTAGGTGCAAGACCCAACACACGAATGATGTTTTGAAACAGAATATTCGCATCGCCTTGAACTGGATTTCCAAAAAACCACCAGTTACCCTGAGGCATCCTATCGGATACTGAAGCGCTATCAGGTTTTTGTGGCTCTTGAGGAACAGTTGCTTGCATAGATGCATTCACAGAAGCAGGTTGATCACGTGATACCCACTCTACTATGCCCATCTCTTTTAAAAAATCAGAATTGCTCATGACTCTAGCTTAATCGATTTAGCCATCACGATCGCATCTTCATGACTGCCCGTTTGCGGGTTAACTGGATAATAATTTTTACGAATGCCAATCTGCTCGTAAGCCAGGCCCTGATAGAGTCGCAGCGCTGCAAGATTAGATGGTCTGACCTCTAGAATTATTCGAGGCATACCTTGTTGAGCTGCTACCCCTTCTATGGCTGACATCATTCGCTTTCCCAGCCCTAATTTTCTCAATTTGGGAGAAATGGTGATATTGAGTAAATGCAATTCATCTACCGCGGGAAACAAAATGCAGTAAGCCCACAAAACGGAAGGATCCAAATAAGATCCTTTTACCATCTGATCGACTTGAGGGCGCACACAGTAAGCCCAATGTCCTGCTGCCAATGAATCAGAAAAATTTCCTTTGGTCCAAGGATGAAGATGGGAAACACTTTCAATTTCTAGAACCGCGTCTAAGTCTGCCGCCTGCATTGGCAAAAATGAAAGCTCAGAGACAGCTTCAACTGTAGATGGATCAGACATCACTTAAATGCCTCCAAGCGCTCTGCGGTAGTTAGGGCTACTTTATTACGCACATAAAGTGGCTCCAATTGATGGACATCACATTGAAGACCATCATGCAGCATCTGTTTCGCATAATCTAAAACCCCTAATGCAGATACTGAAATAGCTCGATCCATTCGCTCTGATGCAAACCCGGTGGAACTCGATGCAAATAATCGATCACCAAAAGCATTGATTGCGCTACCCGCTAGAAATTGTGCGCCTATAAGATCAATATCCTCAGGTCGGGATAGATGAATATCACCTATTCGTACGGGCAATCGGCGCTCCCGCGTTTCATATTTAGCCCAATAGATTTCATCCATGCGAGCATCAATTGCAATGACAAAATGTGTAGGTGATACCTTTTTGAATCCTGAGTCTTGAGTCAATTGAGCAGCAATCGCATCTAAGCTAGCAACCGGTATTACAGGCAGGTTGCTAGAAATAGCTAAACCCTGCACCGCTGCTACCCCCAATCTAACCCCTGTAAAAGCACCTGGGCCAATGCCAACAGCAATTGCAGAGAGGTTCTTCAAATCAAGCTTAGCCTCCCTGAGGATCTCTTCTACCCAAGGCAATAACAACTGGCTAGCACCAGCCGACACCGCTTCGTGGCGGAATTGAGGCTTACCCCCATCAAAAGATAAAGCCACCGAACACCATGCTGATGAGGTGTCGATGGCCAATATAGATGTCAATTCAAGCTCTATTTGGTTATTTGTAAACCCAAATTATGAACTCAAACCAGCAATTACTTCAGGAGGCGCTTGCACTAACTCTATCAAAACACCCTCACCGCTAATGGGAAACTCATCATTACCCTTGGGATGCACAAAAGTGATGTCAAATCCAGCCGCCCCCTTGCGAATTCCGCCAGGAGCAAAACGCAGTCCATTGGCCGAAAGCCATTCAACCGCCTTAGGAAGATCATCAACCCAAAGGCCGATGTGATTTAAGGGGGTTTGATGTACTGCTGGCTTTTTGTTGATATCAAATGGCTGCATCAGATCCACTTCAATCTCATGTACACCTGTTCCAATTGCACAGATATCCTCATCTACGTTCTCACGCTCAGAAACAAAAGTACTCTTATATTGAAAACCAAGCATATCAACCCATAAGGTCTTGAGGCGCTCTTTACTCTCACCGCCAATGGAAATCTGCTGAATCCCTAAAATCTTGAATGGTTTAACGGTCATAGTCATTAATCTTTCTTATTCAAATCGAATGATTAATTGATCAACCGCCAAGCTATCGCCCTCTTTGGCACAAATTTCAGCGACCACGCCATCTTGCATTGCCGACAGTGTATTTTCCATCTTCATCGCTTCAATAGAGGCCAATTTTTGACCCGCAGTCACGACATCGCCAACCTGAACAACAATCTTGGTTAACAGACCAGGCATTGGGGACATTACCAACTTAGAAGTATCTGGTGGAAGCTTCACGGGCATACGGCGCTGCAACTCAGCACCTAAGGGGCTAAGAACCATACAGACGTAATTAGCACCATCTAGAGACAATTCATATCTCACGCCACGCCGTTCTACTTGCGCAGTAATTTTATGGGTTCCATTGATGGTGGCATGCAGACAAATTTGTCCTGGACGCCAATCGCTCACGATGTCATAGCGACTTACGCCATCGACTTCTTCTATATAGACTGAATAAATGCCGTCCTTTAATTCAATACGAATAGGCACATCATAAGGATCATCCATAGACCCAGATTTTTTACCCGTAACGACGACAAATTTCTTAGCAATAATCATTTCATGACCAACCAACTGCCCGTCGATCATTTTGATATGCTCAAGATAGCGATAACGCATAAATGCAGCTAATGCGGCTAAACGCTTAGGATCAACGGGTTGCACCGAGTCCTTCTTAAAACCTTCTGGGTACTCTTCAGCAATAAAGCCTGTAGTGAAATCTCCATTCACGAATCGAGGATGTTGCAGCAAAGCCGCTTGAAATGGAATGTTCGAATGAATACCGCGAATCACAAAATCATTTAATGCTGAGCGCATTTTCTCAATAGACGCAGCACGATCTTTACCATGAACGATCAATTTTGCAATCATCGAGTCGTAATACATTGGAATCTCACCGCCCTCATACACGCCGGTATCCACACGGACACCATCGATAGATTCAGGTGGGCGGTATTTCACTAAACGGCCAGTAGAAGGCAGAAAGTTACGGAATGGATCATCTGCATTAATCCGGCACTCCATTGACCAGCCATCTAGCTTCACATCTTCTTGTTTGAAAGCCAATTTTTCACCAGCGGCAACTCGAATCATTTGTTCAACCAAGTCAAGACCAGTAATGCTTTCGGTTACAGGATGCTCAACTTGTAAGCGAGTATTCATTTCTAAGAAGTAGAAAGATTTGTCTTTGCCAACCACAAACTCTACCGTTCCAGCTGACTGATAATTTACCGCTTTTGCCAAGGCAACGGCCTGCTCACCCATAGCTTTACGAGTTGCTGGATCGATAAAGGGTGATGGCGCTTCTTCAATCACCTTTTGATGGCGACGCTGAATAGAGCAATCACGTTCGTTCAAGTAAACCACGTTGCCATGGGAGTCCCCCAAAACCTGAATCTCAATATGTCGAGGACCTTCAACGAATTTCTCAATAAAGATTCGATCGTCACCAAAGCTATTCATCGCCTCGGTTTTGCAGGCAGCAAAGCCTTCTGCAGCTTCTTTATCATTAAAGGCAACACGCAAGCCTTTACCACCACCACCAGCAGAAGCCTTGATCATGACTGGATAGCCAATGCCTTGAGCAATTTTGACTGCCTCATCAATAGTATCAATTGCCTCGTTATGTCCGGGAATCGTATTTACCTTAGCTTCTAATGCAAGCTTTTTAGAAGCAATCTTATCTCCCATAGCGGCAATAGATTCGTGTTTTGGACCGATAAAGACAATGCCTTCTTCTTCACAGCGTTTGGCAAATTGCTCATTCTCAGATAAGAAACCATAACCAGGATGCACTGCCTCAGCGCCAGTATCTTTACAAGCCTGAATGATGCGATCCATTAATAAATAGGATTCGCGCGAAGGTGCAGGTCCGATACAAACCGCTTCATCAGCCAACTGAACGTGGCGAGCTTCCTTATCGGCTTCTGAATAGACGGCAACCGTCTTGATGCCCATCTTTTTGGCAGTTTTCATTACACGGCAAGCAATTTCGCCACGGTTAGCAATCAAAATTTTCTTAAACATTTTCGTAGTCATAATTTGTCAGCGCCTTTACAGAGGAATATTGCCGTGTTTACGCGCAGGATTCTTCAAGTCTTTATCTTTCAACATCGCCAAAGAACGAGCGATACGTTTGCGTGTTTCATGCGGAAGGATGACGTCATCAATATAGCCGCGACGACCAGCTACAAAAGGATTGGCAAATTTAGATTTGTATTCAGCTTCACGTGCCGTAATTTTTTCCGGATTTGATTTTTCTTCACGGAAGATAATTTCCACAGCCCCTTTAGGGCCCATTACCGCAATTTCCGCTGAAGGCCATGCAAAATTCACATCGCCGCGCAAATGCTTAGAAGCCATCACGTCGTAAGCTCCACCGTAGGCTTTACGAGTTATCAGGGTTACTTTCGGAACCGTGCAATCTGCATAAGCGTAGAGCAATTTCGCACCATGTTTAATGATCCCGCCATATTCTTGCGCTGTACCTGGCATAAATCCTGGGACATCAACCAAAGTGACAACAGGAATATTAAAGGCGTCACAGAATCGCACAAAACGCGCTGCCTTGATAGAGGCTTTGATATCTAAGCAGCCAGCTAAAACTAATGGTTGGTTGGCAACAATAC
>CANBYN010000109.1 GCA_947373615.1 Burkholderiaceae bacterium
ATCGTTTTGTAGAACAAATTTTTCGGCGCTTTCTATGGTGCCGTTATTTGCTACTGGGGTTGTTGATACACCTGTTGCGCCAGATATTTGCACAGGTACATCTACTTTATTGCTTGCAACAGTTGTATCTGTGGCAGTGGGTGTGCTTACAGGAGTGCCGCCGAATAAAGATGGTTTGCCCTCATGAACCTGCCAATTGTTAAAGAGCATGAGACCCGACAACGAGAATACAGCCCAAAGAATTGTTTTTTTAAAGTCCATTTGCATTCACTTAAGTGTTAATGAGATGTTTGTTTTACCGCGGGATCATATCCGCCTCGTGACCATGGGTTGCAACGCAAAATGCGCCACACCATTAAGCCGAGACTTTTAATAAATCCATAATGATTAAAGCAGTCACAAGCGTATTGAGAGCAGGTGGGCACGTACTTGCACTGCGACCCAAAATAAGGGCTTAGGGTTAGTTGATAAAGCCTCACCAACTTCACCGCAATTGCATTTACTGCACTCACTTTATATGAGTCCCTCTACCTGCGAACGCAAAAGAACCTTTTCTTTTTTTCTGAGTCTGCCACGGGTTTCGCGCCCAATTGGTTTTTTAAGCTTAACCACTACGTCTGCTTTTAATTCGTTGGATTGGGCTGCTCGAATCAATTCACGAATCATCCGCTTTAAAAGATTGCGATCTACGGCTCGTTTGGCTAATTTCTTGGCCACTGCAATTCCTAAATCGGGTTTATCGCCTTCTTTAGTGTTGGCAAAATACATACCCCAATACAAACTTGTCTTGGGGCGTGTTTTTAGTAATTCAGAAATCCTTGTGCTGTTCAAGAATTAAATTAAACGGCTAGACGCTTGCGACCTTTTGCGCGTCGTGCATTTAATACGGCGCGTCCGCTTTTAGTTTTCATGCGGATGCGGAAGCCGTGCGTACGTTTGCGGCGTGTTACTGAGGGTTGGTAAGTTCTTTTCATGATTGATCCCGGGAAAACCAAGTATTTTCCTTGTTGCGGAGCAAAAGGTCAATCTATCTTAGTGAATATGTAGGTGTTTTTCTCTATTTTTGTTAGTTTTATGCTTAAAGCTTTAATTTAAAAGAAAAAATTTCTTTTGTTCACAAGTTATCCACAGCTTTTCCACGTTTTTGTAGCTTGTGGATAACTTTGCGCCATCGCTACAATGGATCCTCTAAAAATATGAGCAACTTACAGAATCCCCCCATCTTGAATTCAATTAGCCCCCTGGGTTTTTGGGATGATGCTATTGGCATTTTATCCCGTGAACTATCGCCCCAACAGTTTAAAACATGGATTCAACCATTGTCTCTATTGTCCGTAGAAGAGAGTGATGACTCACTCACAATAGGGGCGCCAAATAGATTTAAGCTTGATTGGATTAAAAAAACCTTTGCAGACAGGTTTCAGGAGTTGGCCTCCGTATATTTTGGTCGCCCTATTAATGTTAGTTTTACTCTAGCTGTAGAGCCCAACACACCTTCAGTAGCAACGGTCGCGTCCCTGAGTTTAGCGCCGGCATTGCCGCAAGGCCCCGCAATTGAGGTTATTGAATCAACGATTTCGGTAGAAGAAAGCTCTTTTGAGATTGAAGACCATTCAAAATTAAACCCAAATCTCACTTTCGAAACTTTTGTAACAGGTAAGGCAAACCAGCTTGCGCGCGCAGCTTCTATTCAAGTTGCACATAATCCTGGTACCTCATACAACCCTATGTTTTTGTATGGTGGGGTAGGGCTAGGGAAAACCCACTTAATCCACGCCATTGGCAACCACCTCTTAAAAGAAAAGCCAAACGCGCGAATTCGATATATCCATGCTGAGCAGTACGTTTCCGATGTGGTGCGGGCATATCAACAGAAGGCTTTTGACCGTTTTAAGCGCTACTACCACTCATTAGATTTGTTGTTAATTGATGATATTCAATTTTTTAGTGGTAAATCTCGCACGCAAGAAGAGTTCTTTTATGCTTTTGAGGCGTTATTAAGTAACAAGTCTCAGGTCATTATTACTAGTGATACCTACCCCAAAGAAATGGCGGGGATTGATGATCGCCTAATATCTCGCTTTGATTCTGGCCTTACTGTTGCAATCGAACCCCCAGAATTGGAAATGCGTGTGGCTATTTTAATGAAAAAAGCGATTAGTGAGGGCATTCCTATGAGTGAGGATGTGGCTTTCTTTGTTGCCAAACATCTTCGCTCTAATGTTCGTGAATTAGAGGGCGCATTGAGGAAAATCCTTGCTTTTGTTCGTTTTCATGGCCGGGAAGTGACTATTGAGGTTGCCCGCACAGCACTAAAAGACCTGCTTTCTATTCAAAATCGTCAAATTTCTGTCGAAAATATTCAAAAAGCTGTGGCTGATTTTTATAGTATTAAGGTGGCAGATATGTACTCCAAAAAAAGGCCTGCCAATATTGCTCGCCCACGCCAAATTGCAATGTTTATGGCTAAAGAGTTAACACAAAAAAGCCTCCCAGAGATTGGTGAGTTGTTTGGTGGGAGGGACCATACAACTGTTTTGCATGCCGTTCGGAAGATCGCGGAAGAGCGCTCACGTGATGGTCAACTTAACCATGAGATCCACGTAATTGAACAAACTTTAAAAGCATAGGTTTTTGTTGTGGATAAGCCTGTGTATAAGATTAAGGATAAGTTTGGGGATTAGTTGTGGATAAATTATGGAAAGACTTCGCTTCATGCAAAAATAGGGTATTGATTAAAAGTTATCCCCGTTTTATGCAATGCTTATACAAAAGTTTTCCACAGATTTTTTTGTCTCTAATATGTTGTTTTATATGGGGTTTTTGACTTATCCACGGAAATAGAAAGCCTTATTACTATTACTACTAAGATATATACAAGGATTTAAAAGCAATGCAACTCGTTAACACTTCACGCGATAACTTACTAAAACCACTTCAAGTTGTTAGTGGGATTGTTGAACGTAGACATACCTTACCAATTTTGGCAAATCTCTTATTTAAAAAAAATGGAGAAAAGGTTTCTTTTGTTTCTACAGATATTGAAATTCAAATTACAACTAACGCCAATTTTGGCGTAGGTACTGAAGATGTCACTACTACTGTTGCTGCTAGAAAATTATTAGATATTTTGCGTGCTCTCCCAGAGGGCCCAGTTTCTTTAAATTTAAAAGATCACCGCATGGTTGTCCAAAGTGGAAAAAGCCGCTTTTCTTTGCAAACACTTTCAGCTTCTGAGTTTCCTGTTATGCAAACGGTTGGTGAGCTTACCGCCACCTGGAAGATGTCTCAAAAAAGTTTTCGTCAGTTAATTAGCCAAGTTCATTTTTCAATGGCGCAACAAGATATTCGTTATTACTTAAACGGCATGTTATTAGTGATTGAGGGTAAAGAGGTTGTTGCTGTTGCTACCGATGGTCATCGTTTGGCGTATTCCCAGGTTGAATTAACTGAAGCCCCATCTGGGTCTGGTCAAAAACAAGAAATTATTATTCCTCGCAAAACAATTCTAGAGTTGCAGCATTTGCTGGAGGAGTCAGATGATTTATTAGAAATTAGTCTAACTGCTAATCAAGCAAAGTTTGCCTTTGGGGATATTGAATTAATTTCTAAATTAGTTGAAGGTAAATTTCCCGATTTCCAAAGGGTTATTCCAAAAGGCCATAAAAACACACTGGTTGTAGGGCGAGACGCTTTGCAGGCCGCTTTACAACGTGCAGCAATTTTGACTACAGATAAATTTAAAGGAGTTCGCTTCTCTTTATCTCCAAATCGCATCACCATTCAATCAACAAATGCTGAACAAGAAGAAGCGCAAGAAGAAATTGAAACTGAATACACGGGTGATGCTGTGGAGATTGGTTTTAACGTGAGTTACCTACTAGACGTTTTATCTAATTTAAAAAATGAAAAAATTCAAATTAGTTTAGGTGACGCAAATAGTAGTGCTGTGATTACTCTGCCTGGCTCAGAGAACTTTAAGTATGTTGTTATGCCAATGCGCATTTAAATTAGAAAAAAATGACTGAAGAAAAAAAAGTGGTAGAGCAGTACGGTGCTGCATCGATTCAAATCTTAGAGGGTCTTGAGGCAGTTCGTAAACGTCCTGGTATGTACATTGGAGATACCTCTGACGGAACAGGATTACACCACCTTGTTTTTGAAGTATTAGATAACTCGATTGATGAGGCCTTGGCTGGATATTGCTCAGAAATTACAGTTGTTATCCAAACAGATAATTCTATTTCTATTGTTGATAATGGTCGTGGTGTTCCTACTGGCATTAAATATGACGATAAACATGAACCCAAGAGAAGTGCTGCTGAAATCGTAATGACTGAGTTGCACGCTGGTGGAAAATTTGATCAAAATAGTTATAAAGTTTCAGGTGGTTTACATGGTGTTGGAGTAAGTTGTGTAAATGCGCTATCTAAATGGTTAAAGTTAACTATTCGCCGTGATGGTAAAGCCCACTACATGGAATTTGCTCGCGGTGTTATACAAAACCGAAACATTGAAAAAGAAAATGGGATGCAGGTATCCCCAATTACCGTTACGGGGGATACAGAACTTTCTGGAACCGAGGTTCACTTCTTAGCTGATGAAACAATTTTTGGAAATGTTGATTTTCATTATGAAATTCTCGTAAAACGGATACGCGAACTTTCTTTTTTAAATAATGGCGTACACATCAAATTAATTGATCAACGCTCAGGTCAAGAAGAAGATTTTGCCTTTTCTGGCGGCGTCAAAGGTTTTGTTGAATATATAAACCAAACTAAAAATGTTTTACACCCTAATATTTTTTATGCTGAGGGTATGCGCCCATCAGATTTAGGCGGAAACATTACCGCTGAAGTATCGATGCAGTGGAGCGATAGTTTTAGTGAGCAAGTGCTTTGTTTTACCAATAACATTCCTCAGCGTGATGGGGGCACCCACTTAACTGGTTTACGCGCAGCGATGACGCGTGTCATCAATAAATATATTGATGAGAATGAGGTGGCCAAAAAGGCGAAGGTCGAGATTTCTGGTGAAGATATGCGCGAAGGTTTGGCCTGTGTGCTTTCAGTAAAAGTACCAGAACCAAAATTTTCCAGCCAAACTAAAGATAAATTAGTTTCTAGCGAGGTTCGTGGTCCGGTTGAAGAAATTGTTGCCGAAGCATTAAGCGCTTATCTCCAAGAGCGACCAGCCGACGCGAAAATTCTATGTGGCAAGATTGTGGATGCCGCGCGAGCGCGCGAGGCAGCACGCAAAGCACGCGATATGACTCGCCGCAAGGGAGTTTTAGACGGCTTAGGACTGCCCGGAAAGCTTGCTGATTGCCAAGAAAAAGACCCCACTAAATCTGAATTATTTATCGTTGAGGGTGACTCGGCGGGCGGCTCCGCAAAACAAGGGCGTGATCGTCGCTTTCAAGCAATTCTTCCTCTTAAAGGAAAAATTCTGAACGTTGAGAAAGCTCGCTTTGACAAAATGTTGGCTAGTCAAGAGGTTGTTACTCTCATTACCGTTCTTGGAACGGGTATTGGTATTGAGGAATATAAGGCCGATAAACTACGCTATCACCGAATTATCATCATGACCGATGCGGACGTTGATGGAAGCCATATTCGCACCCTCTTATTAACATTCTTCTATAGGCAGATGCCGGAATTGATTGAGCGAGGCCATATTTATATTGCTCAACCTCCACTATATAAAGTGAAGTTCGGTAAAAATGAGCAGTACATTAAAGATGACATCGAGCTCAACCAATTACTCTTGAAAATTGCTCTAGAAACAGCGTCTCTTCAAACACCATCAGGTGAGGTTGTTGAGGGAGAGGCCCTAAACGAGCTAGCTAAACATTACCAAGTAATTCAATCAATAGTTGATCGCCTCTCTCGCACAATCGATGAAGATGCTTTGCGTGCTATTGCCTCCGGAACACCTTTAAATCTAGATACTGAAAAATTAGCTAATGAATCCGCAGATCGACTAAGAAAAGCATTGGCAGACTCATTAAATCCTTTGGCTCTACCCCCAGAAATTATTGTGCAAAAAGAAGACCGCACAGAACGATTTAGGTTGTTGTTATCCCGCCGTATTCATGGAAATCTCAAACTGTCGTCTATTAATTCCGATTTTGTACATGGCGATGACTACCAAAGCCTTGCTAATGCAGCAGCAGTTTTATCGGGCAAAGTAGTTTCTGGTTCTAAAGTGCGCCGCGGAGATCCTGATAAAAATCAAAAAGAACAAGCTGTTAATGACTTTAGGGCTGCTTTTGCATGGTTGTTGTCTGAGGCCGAGCGCGTCCTAAGCCGTCAACGCTACAAAGGTCTTGGCGAGATGAATCCATCCCAACTTTGGGAAACAACCATGGATGC
>CANBYN010000110.1 GCA_947373615.1 Burkholderiaceae bacterium
TTTCTCAGTTGCGTGGCAATGCGTCTAGTTAATTTTGGCGCGCTTGAGTCAATATGAAAGCGATGACGCTCCTCTTGCATGAGTAAATCATCCGCGGTAAATCGATCAAAGCGTCTTAAGTAGTCAGCCCAGGTTTCGAATACAAAATATTCTAAAAACTTTCCCGCATGTTCGGCGTCTTCAAAGAGGCTCCAAGATAGAACCCCTTGTTTTAGTCTTGATCGCCTAGTCTTCGCCATTAGCTTTCTAAAATGAGCTGCCTGATCCTTGTGAATATGGTATTCCACTGAGATCATGACAGGCCCTTCATTGGGATCTATTTCCCTTGATGGGTGAGGGCGTTCAATGGGGCAAACAGGGGTCAAGTCTTCTGCTTCGTGACCATGAATTCGGTGCTTGCGTATTAAATACAGGGCAATAATTCCAAAGATAGCGCTAGCTACTACCCCAGTTGTTACATCGGTTGTATTAGTTATTTTCCCCCATACAAATGCGCCTAATGCACTGCCGCCCATCAAACTCATTTGATAGAAAGACATGCCTCGTGCCCTAATCCAATTCGGTAATGAGAGTTGTGAGGCAGTGCTCAGGGTATTGCCAACACTAAACCAAGCCATGCCGCTCATAATCATGATGGGAGCTGCATACCAAAGGTTGGGGACCAGAACTACGCCAGCCGAACTTATGGAGAGAAAAACAATTCCATAGGTAGTCATTTGCTGAGGGGTAAATTTTTCCCGCAAATAATGCAGTTGGGAGCCGACGACTATGGCCCCAAAACCTAGGCAAGAGAGCAAGAGCGTGAAAGTATTAGCGTCCCCACCAAAATGAGATTTTGCAATTACCGGTAATAATGCGAGCAAGCTAGAGGACTGCATGTAAAACAAAAATGATCGAATCAGAATTGATCTCATCGGTTTTGATTGCTGAATATATTGAGCCCCTACACGCATAGCACCAAAGAAACGCTCCCCAGGCAATGTCGAGATGTAGCTTTCATTTTTCCAGCGCAGCACAATTGCAATCATGGCTAATGACAGAACCATGTTGAGGGCAAATACATACTCTGTGCCTATTCCTGCAATGATTAAGCCGGCAATAAGGGGGCCGAGAATACGTGATGCGTTCATAGCAATGGAATTTAGACCCAAGGCTAAATGCAGAGTGTCGCGCGGTACTAAATCTGGAACAATGGCCGCATAGACTGGCCAGCGCATTGCTAAACCCACACCATTAATGAATGTCAGTAGCAGTAAAAAAATGGGGTCAAGTAAATTAAATGCAGAAGAAATGAACAAGAGGGTTGCATTAATTGCGAGCCAAATTTGAGTAAAAACTAAAAAGTGCTTCCGATTTAATATGTCTGCCAAAGCCCCGCTGGGCAGGCCAAACATTAATACCGGTAGGTTGGCTGCAGTTTGAACAAGAGCAATCAGAGTTGCCGATTTAGTTAAGGATGTCATCATCCAAGCTGCTGCCACATCGTTTGTGTACATGCAGACATTGGCTACCAGCCAGGTGGTCCAAAGTGCTCTAAAGATCGGAAGTTTTAGGGGTTCAAGCCACCGTGGAACTCTAGAGGATAGCTGGGAAGATGTACTCATTACGACATTATTCCTTAGTCTTCCCGTTTGGTTGGGGCAAGCTATTTATAGGATTGCTGCAATTCCTGCTTTTGCAGTGTTGCCGTCTTCCATGTTTTTTACGCCTGAAACACCAACAGCCCCGACTGTGTGTCCATCGATGACAATATTGACTCCTCCCTCTAGCATCATAGAGAGGTGGGGTGTCGATAGAAAGGCCTGCCGTTCCATGTTAATTAGCTCCTCGTAAACATGAGTTTCTCGCCTCCCCGTGGCAGCAGTTCTAGCTTTCTCTTGGGCAAAATAAGCGGAAACGGGTTGGCAACTATCTCGCCGAATAAGCCCAAGAAGATGTCCGCCATCATCACAAACAGCTATAGCAACAATATGCCCCTTTTCACTCGCATATTGATCTGCGGCATCTAGGATCTTTTGCACATCAGCTTGTTTTAAGTGGGGTTTGCTGGGTAGCATGCTGATCTTATGTTACTGGAGCAGGGTTGAATAATGAAATGGCGTTGTGCAATTTCCATTGCTCTGCAAAGGTTTTCTTGCGGCCGCTAGCAACGTCTAGCATCATGTGAAACATTTCCCAGCCGATATCCTCAATCGTTGCAGTGCCATCTGCAATCTTGCCAGCATTGATATCCATCAGGTCATTCCAGCGCTTAGCTAGATCGGTGCGGGTAGCCACCTTAATGACTGGCACAGCAGCTAGGCCATAAGGAGTTCCGCGGCCAGTAGTAAACACATGGAGATTCATTCCGGCCGCTAGCTGTAGAGTGCCACAAATAAAATCACTTGCGGGCGTGGCAGCAAAGATGAGTCCTTTTTGTTTGAGCTTATTTCCGGGTGATAGTACTCCAGAAATTGGAGAGGTGCCGGACTTAATAATCGAGCCCATCGCTTTCTCTACGATATTGGAGAGGCCACCTTTTTTATTGCCAGGAGTGGTGTTAGCACTTCGATCGACCTTACCTCGTTTGAGATAAGCGTCATACCAAGCCATCTCATCAATCATCGCTTGAGCAACTTCTGGAGTAGTAGCTCGAGAGGTGAGTTGATCAATGCCATCACGCACTTCGGTTACTTCAGAAAACATCACGCTTGCGCCAGCGCGCACTAAAAGATCCGTGCAAAAGCCTACCGCAGGGTTTGCTGTTACCCCTGAAAAAGCATCACTACCTCCGCACTGAACACCTACGACTAGCTCACTTGCAGGAACCGTTTCGCGCTTACGTGCATTAAGTCTTTTCAAATGCTCATCAGCATTTTTCATGATCGAATCAATCATAGACATGAAGCCAACGTGAGCTTCGTCTTGCAGGCAAACAACATCTAACTTTTCAGACTCTTTATTGCTATTAATCGGAATGCTGCCTGGTGGGAGCAATCTTTGGGGTTGAAGTTTTTCGCAGCCAAGACTTACAACCATAACTTCGCCGCCGAAGTTGGGGTTCAGACTAATGTTGCGTAAGGTGCGAATAGGAATGTCAGCGCCATCAGCATCAATTGCCACCCCGCATCCGTAGGTATGCTCAATACCAATTACGTCATCGACGTTAGGGTACTTAGGCAGCAATTCGTTTTTAATTCTTTGTACTGCGTAGTCCACTACACCTGACACACATTGAACAGTTGTTGTAATGGCAAGAATATTTCTTGTGCCTACAGAACCATCGGCATTGCGATAGCCATCAAAGGTGTAACCCTCAAGTGGAGGCATTGACGCCGGCTTGACTGTTGCAATGGGAAGGTTATCCAATTCACGGGCGTCAGGCATTTTTAGAACATGTTCGCTAACCCAGCTTCCAGCGGCGATATCTTGATCTGCATAGCCGATTGGTATGCCATATCGAATGACAGGAGAGTTATTGGGTAAATCAACTAAGGCAACTTTATGCCCCTGCGGCACATGTTCGAGCAAAGTGAGCCCCGAAGGAAGCTTTGTGCCTGCCGGCAAGCCCCCATCGTTAGCAACAATGGCTACGTTATCGCGTTCAGTCATGCTGATTGTCAGCGGTATCATCACTAGATCCTATTAGTTGGCAAGAAATGCATTTTGTGAGATTATGGCAGTAATGATAGCGCTATCAAATTTGGCTTGCAAGTACCTTTATGAGTGAAATCGAGATTAAACGCAGTCGTCGAAGTAGTGGAGCAATTACGCTTCATGACGTAGCTCGGCTTGCTGGCGTTTCCCCAATTACAGCCTCTAGGGCTATCAATAAGCCTGAACAGGTTTCGCCTGAGCTATTAAAGCGAGTGGAAGAGGCGGTTGCGCGGACCGGTTATGTCCCCAATAGAATAGCTGGAGGATTAGCATCCTCTAGAAGTAAGCTGATCGCTGCGGTTGTCCCTAGCACAGTGATTTCAGTATTTAATGAAACCATAGAGGCCTTAAATAACACGCTATTTGATGCTGGCTATCAATTAATGCTCGGTCAATCAGCATACTCATCAGCCCGCGAAGAATTGTTATTAGATTCAGTAATCGGCCGACGTCCAGACGGGATCTTTTTAACCGGGGTAATGCAGCCAGGGAAAGGTCGCACACGGCTTATGGCATCCGGAATTCCTGTTGTAGAAACATGGGATTTAACGCCTACTCCAATAGACATGTTGATCGGTTTCTCCCATACAGATATTGGCTTGTCGGTTGCTAAGTATCTTATGAGTAAAGGAAAAAAGCAGTTTGCAATTATTCGCGCAGAAGACGAACGCGCTGATCGAAGAACTCTTGCTTTTAATGCTGCTATTGCTGAAGCGGGTTTATCAAAACCCTATGTCGTGAACGTCGGCGATCAGCGTTCTATTAGAAGTGGTCGTGATGCAATGTTCCTGATTCTTAAAAATGCCTCTAAAACGGATGCTATTTTTTGTAGCTCGGACTTACTTGCGTTGGGAGTATTGACTGAGGCAAGAGCGCAAAATATTGATGTCCCGAATAAAATTTCTGTGATGGGATTTGGTGATGTTCCGTTTGTCGCCGATATGCTTCCTTCTCTGACCACGGTTCGTATTAACGGTGGAAAGATTGGTCAATTGGCTGCGCAATACCTGATGGATAGAGCGGAAGGTAGGGAAGTTTCTGAGCCTATTGTGAATGTTGGTTTCTCCATCATCGAGCGCGATACAGCCTAGATCTAAGTAAAAACCCTTAGTTAAATTATTTGACAAGATTCCTTGGTATCGCTAACATTTGATCTAAATTGGTAGCGCTACCATAAAATTCAAAAAACATCCATTAAAAGGAAAAGTATGAATCCGCAAGATCTTAAGTCGATTGTGTCCGAAGGTTTGTTGTCATTCCCCGTGACTGACTTTGATCAGCAAGGGAATTTCAATGCCAAAGGATATGCAGAGCGTCTTGAATGGTTAACACCTTATGGGGCAACTGCACTATTTGCGGCTGGCGGAACTGGAGAGTTCTTCTCATTGGACGGAAAAGAATATCCAGAGATTATTAAAACTGCGGTTCAAGCCTGCAAAGGAAAGGTGCCCATCATTGCTGGCGCAGGTGGTAGTACTCGTTTTGCAATTGAATGCGCACAAGAAGCAGAGCGTCAAGGTGCTCATGGAATTTTGTTATTGCCACACTACTTAATGGAAACAGGCCAGGCAGGTTTAATTGCTCACGTTGAAGCGGTTTGCAAAAGCGTGAAGTTTGGTGTGATTGTTTACAACCGAAATGTCACCAAGTTAACACCAGACTCCTTAGCAATTTTGGCAGATCGTTGCCCCAATTTGATTGGCTTTAAAGATGGCGTTGGGAATATTGAAATCATGTCTTCGATCTTCTTGAGAATGGGTGACCGTTTCTCTTATTTGGGTGGATTGCCAACAGCTGAAGTTTACGCAGCAGCCTATAAGGCTTTGGGCACCCCTGTGTATTCATCGGCAGTATTTAATTTCATTCCAAAGACTGCAATAGACTTCTATCACGCTGTTGCTAAGGACGATATGGCTACACAACATCGTTTGTTAAAAGAATTCTTTATGCCTTATCTTCAGATTCGCAATCGTGATCCTGGTTATGCTGTCAGCATCATTAAGGCAGGTGCAAAAATTGTTGGGCATGATGCTGGCCCGGTACGTACGCCATTAGTTGATCTCAAGCCAAACGAAGTTGAAGAATTAGCAGCGCTGATTAAAAAAATGGGTCCTCAATAATACGGAGCACTAAATATGTCAAATTCACGAATTGCATTAGTCACTGGCGCTGGAAGTGGCATCGGCAAGGCAGTTGCCTTGGGCTTACTGGCAGATGGATTTAAAGTAGTACTGGCAGGCAGAAGGCTAGAGCCTCTTCAAGAGGTAGCGCAATTGGCAAAAGAGATGGGTCAAGAAGCCTATCCTGTTTCTGTAGATGTGCGGGATCCGGCCAGTGTGGAAAATCTCTTTGCTGAAATCGAAAAGAAATACGGCCGTCTCGATGTAGCTTTCAATAACGCAGGCGTTAATGCCCCTGCAGTCACGATTGATGAGTTGCCTTTAGAGAAATGGCAAAACGCGATCGATACCAATGTCACGGGTGTATTTCTCTGTGCGCGTGCTGAATTTGGTTTGATGAAAAAGCAAAACCCACAGGGCGGCAGAATCATTAATAACGGTTCCATATCTGCCCACACCCCTAGGCTCTACACAACTCCTTATACGGCGAGCAAGCACGCGGTAACTGGGATAACAAAAGGCATAGCTTTGGACGGCAGAAAGTTCAACATCGTAGCTAGCCAAATTGATATCGGCAATGCCTTAACTGAATTGTCTGCTCGTATGACT
>CANBYN010000111.1 GCA_947373615.1 Burkholderiaceae bacterium
TCTAAAGCTAGCCTCTTGTTTGAAAGCCAGCTTTAAGCCAGTCACTGCAAATTGAAAACGCTTCCATAGAGACTGGTTTTTCATAAACACTTTCCTTTGTCAATTTCCATAAAATCAGCGCAGCCCCACCATAGTAAAGCCCAGAACATCCCGGCTGCCCAGCCTGCAGCAACATCACTAGGCCAATGAATGCCTAAATACACGCGACTTAGACCGATGAGCCCAGAAAGGATAAAAGCCACGATGAGGACGTAAATTTTTGAGGTGCGGTTTGTAATGATGCGGGTTAGTAGCACGGCAATGGTGAGAAAGACTAATGTAGAGCCCATTGCATGCCCGCTTGGAAAGCTGGTTGAATTTACAAATAGATCTTGGGGGATAGGGGCTGGACGTGGTCGATTAAACCAAAATTTTAGAAGTCCAAGGATGAGCCCGCCACTTAAAGTAGATGCCCCAATAAATAGCGCGGTACGATATTGCTTTACCGTTAGAAGAAATCCACAAGTAATAACGGTGATAATGACTAAAACTCCAGGACTGCCTAAAGCGGTGATATCCCGAGCAAAATCCGTAATTAGAGCGGACTGCAGATACCCGTTGCCATCTAATGGGGCTTGAATCTGTCTTAAGGTGACCTGGTCAAGCGCCACGACATCATTGTTTAAGACGTTTTCAGTTATTTCAATAAAAGCCATTAATGCCAACAGACAGCCACCAGAGATTAATAAGAATTTTGGCACTAAAAATTTGAACAGGGTTTCAAAAACCTTCATTAAATTGCCTATCTATTGGGAAATGGCTGCATGGCTTTATTCTATCAATTAAAAATCCCAAGCTTTGCGTCCCACAAGAGAAAAAATCGTTTATTTTTTCATATGCCGGATTTATTAAATCGTACAGATGATGACGGATATGAGATCTGTTAGGTAAACCGACATTATTGGGTAATTAATCGGTGAGCATTAAATAATTGTGAGTGCCAATGTTAATCTCTATATCATTAATTTTGCCGTAAAGAAGAACTTTGTTATCACGAATAAAAGAAAGAAATGGGGTATGTCAATGAAAAAGATAGCAATCTTTATGATGTTGTTCATTTCAGTTATTGCATCTGCTCAAACTGATACTAGACCCAAAAATATCATTATATTGTTTGCAGATGGCACGACTAGCAGTCAGTATGAGTTTGGCCGTTATTCTAGTGCGCTGTTACGACAACAACCCTTTGCTGTAACCGATGTAGTGATGGCCAAAGGCCAGTATCAGCTAATGAAAAATGAATCAGCAGATTATTATGTGACTGATTCCGCAGCGGCTGCCTCGGCTATGTCTACAGGCTATAAGGCCAATAACGGTGCCATCTCCGTTACACCCGATGGCAAGTCTTCGCAGACCATCATGCAATATGCCAAAGACACAGGAAAACGAATTGGATTACTCAGTACTGCGCCAATCTATGATGCAAGCCCAGCTGCATTTAGTGTTCACGCTAAATCAAGGCGAGATAGCGAATTAATTGTGAATCAGTATTTAGAGCTTGCTCCGGATGTGCTGATGGGCGGCGGATCGAATTATTTCCTACCAAGCTCACTTCCTGGCGGAAAACGCCAAGATGGCAAGAATGTAATTGAGGCCTTTCAAGCAAAAGGCTACCAATATATCAATACGCCTGAACAGCTGACTAAGATCAACTCCTCTAAACTTCTGGGCCTATTTGCTGAAGAGGATCTGGATTATGAAATTGATCGTAACGCGCAACAGACACCGAATTTATCGCAGATGGTAATTGCAGCACTCCAAGTCCTTAATCAGAATTCTAAGAAAAACAAAAACAGGGGATTTGTATTATTTGCCGAGAACGAGAACACGGACTCTGCAGGCCACCAAAATGACGTTGCTGCTTTAATGCGAGACCTTTGGGCATTTGATGATGCAGTAAAAGTTGCGCTAGAGTTTCAGAAACAAAATCCAGATACCCTTGTGATCGTCACTGGAGATCATGAGACGGGAGGCTTTTCTCCTAACGATATCCCTAAAAATCTTGAGCCTGCAGGAAATACAAACTATTTAAACGTGAAGGTTGAGCAACTCAAGAAAATTGAACGCTATAAGATGTCACTTCAAGAGTTTTCTGATAAGTTCAAAGCTAAGGCAAAGCAAACAAACAGCAATACAGAATTAAATATCTACTTAAATGCATTGTTAGGAGAATATTTTCCAGGCCTTGTCTTAGATGATGACTTACGGGAAAAAATTCTGACTCAAAAGCAGCTAGGAGCAAATTCGAATTACCTTCCAGCCAATATCCTTGGGCTAGCAATTGCACGGCAAACCGGTTTTTATTGGGGCACCTCTGGTCATACCCCTGCGCCAATTACAGTGGCGGCAATTGGACCAGGATCACAAGTCTTTAAAGGGTTTGATGACAATACCGCTTTTGCCACCAAACTGAGACGGCTAATAAGTGAAAAATAGCTTCTGTAGCATTGGTTGATTCCATCTATTTATTTGAACCATATCCCTGCCTAAAACAAGATACGAGTTCTTATTAGTAGCATTTCTAAGTTCACTTATCTTTTAAGCGATAACTTTTGCGTGATTTTTCATAAAAATGATTGGGCTTTGATTTAACCCAAAGAAGAAATCGTTGCATCTCAGGATGCTCTTGAAGAGTCGCAGCGGTATTGAATTGTGTAGCTAGTTCAGTTTCACTAAAGAGGGCATGTATTTGACGATGACAAATACGGTGCAAATACTCAGTGGTTTTTCCACCCCTGGATTTAGGTATTAGGTGATGAGCATCTTTTTGGGAGTCAGGAATAGGGCGTTCGCAGATTGGGCAGACCAGATCTACCGTTTTTAGTTGGGGTGTTGGCGCGAGCGAAATTAGTTTCTGACGAATTTTGCCAATCATATGATTTTTACAGTATTCACGTTTCGTACAAGTTTATTAAATAAGTCATAAACTTGCATGGTGCCAAAATTCTCACTAACAACATTTTCTGAGTCTGAGATATCCCGCCTGATTGAGATGGCCTGGGAAGACCGAACCCCATTTGATGCGATCGAGAAGTCGTTTGGTCTATCTGAGTCTCAAGTAATCCAATTAATGCGCCTTGAGCTCAAACGCAGTTCGTTTGAATCGTGGCGTAAACGCGTCACCGGGAGAGCAACAAAGCACATCGCTCTTCGAAGTAAGTTGGTGGATCGTACCTATTGTCCAACTCAATACAAAAATAAATGAAGTCTATTAGACGATTAGTTCTAATTCTTGGAGATCAGCTAGATTTAAAGGGGTCTGCCCTTAGGGGCTTTGATTTTAAGACCGATGAAGTGGTCATGATTGAGTCGATTCCAGAGGCCCAATATGTCTGGTCTCACAAAGCCAAGATTGCCCTATTTTTATCTGCTATGAGACACTTTGCCCAAAATCTAAAGGAGCTTAGTTATCCACTCTCATACATTCAGGACTCATCCTTAACAATCGTTGAGGCCTTAAAGGAAAAATTGATTCAAGAGGGGGTTACAGACCTAATCTGTGTTGAACCAGGTGAATGGCGCTTAAAGCAACAGATAGAAGAATTGGCAAGAGAGCTATCGCTCAGACTTGAGATGCGCGAGGATGATCACTTCTATTGCTCTCATCAAGAGTTTTCTGAATGGGTTGCCGACAAAAAAGAGTTGAGGTTAGAGTACTTTTATCGCTTAATGCGAAAGCGCCACAATATTTTGGTTGATTCTGCGGGCAACCCCGAGGGTGGACAGTGGAATTTTGATCAAGATAACCGTAAGCCCTATCCCAAAAAGGGCCCTGGAATCATTGAATCCCCAGTTGTATTTGAACCCGATTTACTCACCCAAGAGGTTCTTGAGTTCGTTAACGCTACCTATCCGAATCATCCTGGATCACTAGAGAATTTTCAGTGGCCAGTAACTCGATCTCAGGCTCTAGAGGCTCTAGATTACTTTGTAGAATACCGTTTAAGAAATTTTGGAGTATTTCAGGATGCCATGTGGACTGATACCCCGTTTGGTTGGCATTCTATTCTTTCGAGTTCGCTGAATCTAAAGTTACTGAACCCACGTGAAGTAATTCATGCAGTATTACAGGCACAGAAAAAATACTCCCTAGATCTTTCTACGGTTGAGGGATTTATTCGTCAAATATTGGGTTGGCGAGAGTTTGTCAGGGGTATGTATTACCTAGATATGCCAAAGATGGCTCAGGCTAATTATTACGATCATCAAAGATCTCTGCCAAAATGGTATTGGTCTGGTCAAACCCAGATGGCCTGCATGAAAGATGCTATTGGTCAAACGCTACAGTACGGTTACGCGCATCACATTCAGCGCCTGATGGTTACCGGGAACTTTGCTCTACTGGCAGAGATCTTGCCCACAGAAGTCTGTGATTGGTACTTGGCAATCTATGTTGATGCGATCGAGTGGGTAGAACTTCCTAATACTGCTGGCATGGCCTTATTTGCAAATGGTGGGCGCTTCACTAGTAAGCCCTATATTGCCAGCGGAGCTTATATTAAGCGAATGAGTAATTACTGCGACTCCTGCAAGTACAAACCGGATATTCGCTTTGGAGAAAAAGCTTGCCCTATTACAACCTTGTATTGGAATTTTTTGATCAAACATCGTAGTCAGTTTGAATCTAGTCCACGCACAAAGTTAATGACTGCAAATCTTAAGAGAATTAGTGTTGAAGACCAACAGTCGATCGTGGCGCATGCAAAATCTCTACTGAATCACTTAGATGATCTCTAA
The DNA here is from genome assembly GCA_947373615.1 of Burkholderiaceae bacterium. Taxonomy (GTDB): domain Bacteria; phylum Pseudomonadota; class Gammaproteobacteria; order Burkholderiales; family Burkholderiaceae; genus Polynucleobacter. The sequence goes on from CANBYN010000111.1 coordinate 4,777, forward strand.
TGGTGAATATGAGCACTTCATTTAAAGGCAATAAAAGCTTTCTTCCTAGTAAATTCTGCATGGTCTGCAAGAAAGAAATGGTCTGGAGAAAGTCATGGGCCAAAAATTGGGAGTCAGTTAAATACTGTTCAGACGCTTGTAGGAAAAAATCATCCAAGTCGCAGGCCTAAAGGCTGCACTATTTACCAGGGTAGTTTTTCACCTGAATAGGAAATAAAACTTCCTGAATCTTCATTTTTCAGATTTTCAATGACTTGAAACATATCCGCTGTCGCCTCCTTTGCGGATCGTCCAATTTGCTCGCCGCGAAATGGTTTCGAAAGTTCTGAGTTCACAGTACCGGGATGCATTGCAATTAAGGTTGCATTAGGCTTGGTTCGTGCCCATTCAATGGATGCTGTTTTGATCAGCATATTCAGAGCGGCTTTAGAGGCTCGATAGCTGTACCACCCACCAAGGCGGTTATCTTCAATGCTGCCAACTTTAGCGGAAAGAGTAACCATAATGCTACCTTTAGGATCTAGTAATTTAGAGAAGTAGCGAATGGTTAGTGCTGGTCCAATAGCATTGATCTTCATCAGCTCTGCTAGTTGTTCAGCATTAATATCATCTAACCTCTTTTCAGGCATCCAGTTGTTACTGTGTAGGACTCCAATCGTATTGATGATGAGATGAAATGGCCCTTTATGAGTAAGTGCTGTTGCGCAAGATTCTATGGAATCGAGATTTTGGTAATCAATGCGATATTCTGATTGGCGATGGATACCTATCACCTCTGAACAGGATGGGGTATTTTTAAGTAGCTCTACAAACGCTCCACCAATGGTTCCAGAGGAGCCAATGACGAGCGCACGAAATGGATTTGGAAGTAGCCTCAAGATATTTAAATAATGGAAAATTCGGTCAATTTGGTTAATAAGTCTTGAATGCTGCAGGGCAGTCCATCAACGTTACATAGTCATAAACTTGAATTTAATCCGGTTGAATTCCGCCATCCTTAATTACTTTCTTCATCTTGACCAAGCCTTGTGCAATGATTTCTTTCAAGTGCTCTGGCCCAAGCGGTGCCAATTCAAAACCTTGTTGAATCAGTTGGTCGCGAAGTTTCTGGTCCTTAAGAGCGCTCGCTAAAGACTCATTTAACTTTTCAATGATAGCTGGGGAAGTATTTTTGGGAGCTAGTAGTGCGCCCCAAGTTGAGAACTCATAACCTTTGACGCTCTCACCAATCGTTGGTGTATTGGGCAGTAGTGGTGAGCGTGTTTTACTAGCGACGCCCAACACTTTTAACTTGCCAGCCCGAATGTGAGGTAGAACAACCGATAAGGCACTAATCATGACAGGGACTTGCCCAGCCATGACATCGGTGACTGCTGCAGCAGCGCCTCGATAGGGGATGTGTACGATTGGGGCGCCGGTGTACTGACGAAAAATTTCCATGCCAATGTGTTGTGGAGATCCATTCCCACCCGAGGCATAGTCAATTTTCCCAGGGCTTTCTTTGGCAATGCGTACTAAGTCAGCCGCAGTATTGCCTGGGAATAAAGGATTGGCCACCATGACAAAAGTGATGGCGGCCACTTCGGA
>CANBYN010000112.1 GCA_947373615.1 Burkholderiaceae bacterium
GCTGAAGAGGCTGGCCTACCTTTGTATCGTTATTTCGGTGGCTCCGGAGGCATGCAGTTACCAGTGCCAATGATGAATATCGTCAATGGCGGCGCACATGCTAACAATAGTTTGGACATTCAAGAATTTATGGTGATGCCTGTTGGCGCTCAAAACTTTCGCGATGCATTGCGTTGTGGCGCAGAAATTTTCCACGAGCTGAAGAAAATTCTTGGCTCTCAAGGCATGCCAACTACTGTTGGCGACGAAGGCGGCTTTGCTCCAAACTTTAAGAGCAACCACGAGTGCTTGCAAACCATTATGAAGGCCATTGAGGGCGCTGGCTATCAAGCGGGTGAAGATGTATTGCTTGCATTAGACTGCGCGGCTAGTGAGTTCTACAAAGATGGTAAATATCAATTATCTGGCGAAGGCTTACAACTTACTTCTAGTGAATTCTCTGACTACCTTGGTAACCTAGCAGATCAATTTCCGATCGTCTCAATTGAAGATGGTATGCATGAAAGCGATTGGGATGGATGGGCTGATATTACTCAGAAGTTAGGTAAAAAGATTCAATTAGTTGGTGATGATTTATTTGTTACCAACACCCGCATTCTTCAAGAAGGTATCGATAAGGGCATCGCCAATTCCATCTTGATCAAGATAAATCAAATCGGCACGTTGACAGAAACTTTCGCTGCGATTGAGATGGCAAAACGTGCTAACTACACCGCAGTTATTTCACATCGCTCTGGCGAGACAGAAGATAGTACGATTGCTGATATTGCTGTTGGCACAAATGCTGGCCAAATCAAAACGGGATCCTTATCCCGCTCTGATCGTATTGCTAAATACAACCAGTTGCTACGTATTGAAGAAGATTTGGGTGATGTTGCTACCTATCCCGGTAAATCTGCTTTCTACAACCTCAAACTTTAAGCACGAAATTTCGTAGCTTTAGATATGCGGATAGTCATCTACTCAATGCTGGTATTGCTGATTGCTATCCAGTATCCGCTTTGGCTCGGAAAGGGTGGATGGCTTAAGGTTTATGAGATGGAAAAACAAGTAGAGCTCCAAGAGGCCAAAAATAGTCTCTTGGCTTTACGCAATGCAAAGTTATCCGGTGATGTAAAAGACTTGAAAGATGGAACTAGAGCCATCGAAGAGCGAGCGCGTGTTGAGCACGGGCTTATTAAAGAAGGTGAGTATTTTGTGCAAATCTTACCTACTGAAAAAGCGCCAGCATCTGCAACGACCAAAGAATAAAAACTCAATGTCCGCTTGAGGGCGGCCTAGTTGCATCACTTAATAAATCAGTTTTAAATACTTGTAGACAATCGACTGCGTCAAAGCGATAGGGCTTGGCACAAAAGTCACAGATCGTTTCTACTACGCCTTGCTCTGCAAGAATGCTTTTCACCTCATCCTCACCCAACATCCTCAGTACATCAGCGACTTTGTTGCGTGAGCAACGACATGCGAAATGGATGGGTCGAGGAGGAAAGCTTCGCACCCCATTTTCTACAGACTCTTCTAAAAATAATCGTCTCAAAATAGTTTCTGGCGAAAGGGTTAACAGCTCCTCATTCGTAATGGTTTCACCAAGAGTCTGAATGCGCGACCAACCTTCAGCTGCGGATTGAGGGTCAAGATGTGCATGCCCTCCAGAATTAGGTAGGCGTTGCAACAATAGCCCACCAATATGAGTGTCGTTCGATGTTAACCAGATACGAGTGTCTAATTGCTCCGAATTTTGCATATAGAGTGCAATCGCTTCGGCGGCACTAGAAACAGGCTTAATCACGGTGCCACGATGCTCTTGAAGTGCAACTATCCCTTGATAGGGCGCTTGTCCAGGTGAGCGATCAGCAGGGTCTAGGGTAATGACCAATCTTCCGGTATTGCTGGCATCTAACAATTCTCCAAGACTGGCGTTCAAGGGGATCTCAGATGGATAGACCGACAGTTTGACTGTTGCTCTTATCGATAAATGAGAAGTACATTCAACAACGAGTAATTGTATGGGGCCCTTGCTTTGAGCCTGAATGATGAGGGTGCCATCAAATTTCAGGCTGGCGCTTAATAGGGTGGCAGCGGCAACAAAATCCCCCAGAATTTGGCGAACTGCTGGAGGGTCATCGCGGCGCTCTAATACGGCTTGCCAGGCGCTGCTAATTGAAACAATTTCCCCTCGAACCGGGGCTCCATCACACATAAAGACTAGCAATTCATTCATAAGTCAAAGTATCCCTGTTTTTTCCATTCTCGTGTAAATTTGCCCAACCTGAGATAATAGGCCTTATGCATATTCGTACACGTTTCGCCCCTAGTCCCACGGGCTTTATTCATCTGGGAAATTTACGCAGCGCACTTTATCCTTGGGCATTTGCTCGTCACAATAAAGGCGATTTTATTCTGCGGATTGAAGATACAGATCTTGAGCGCTCTACCCAAGAAGCGGTAGACGTCATTATTGAAGGAATGTCTTGGCTTGGACTCGATTTGGATGAGGGTCCCATCTATCAAATGCAACGTATTGATCGCTACCGTGAAGTGATCAAACAAATGCTAGAGGCTGGTCTTGCCTATCCCTGTTATATGAGTGAAGACGAGTTGAATCGGTTACGCGATCAGCAGATGGCCAATAAAGAAAAGCCTCGTTATAACGGTTTATGGAGACCTGAACCCGGTAAAACCTTGCCTGCCATTCCAGAAGGTGTTCTTCCCGTCATTCGTTTTAGAAATCCCATCGGCGGTTCTGTGATTTGGGATGATGCCGTAAAAGGGCAAATTGAGATCAGTAATGATGAGTTGGATGATTTGGTTATTGCTAGGCCCGATGGCACTCCTACTTATAATTTTTGCGTAGTTGTGGATGATTTGGATATGAAGATCACCCATGTCATCCGTGGCGATGACCACGTCAACAACACCCCAAGGCAAATTAACATCATGAAGGCGCTTGGCGGTATACCTCCTGTATACGCCCATTTACCAACCGTCCTGAACGATTCTGGTGAAAAGATGAGTAAACGCAATGGCGCAATGAGCGTTCGTGATTACCAAAAGGCAGGATATTTACCTGAGGCCATCTTGAATTACTTAGCGCGCTTAGGCTGGTCTCACGGCGATGCCGAGGTATTTACTAAAGAACAGTTTGTGGATTGGTTTGATTTGGCCAGCCTAGGGCGTTCTCCTGCGCAACATAACCCAGAAAAACTGCTTTGGCTCAATCATCAATATATTCAACATTCAGACCCTAAAAAATTAGCTCAAGCAACCAAACCATTTGCTCACGAATTAGGAATCAACACAGAGCAGGGACCTGATTTTGTGCAAGTGGTTGACCTGCTGAAAGGTCGTGCGAATACCTTGATCGAAATTGCTGAAGGAGCCAAGTTATTTTATTTGCCTGCACCAATTCACACCCCAGAACAGATTGCGGAAAATATTCCCGCCGCGATTATTCCAGTCATCAAAGATTTGATTTATGCGCTTCAAAATTCTGAGCCAACAAAAGAAGGATATGGCGCTGCTTTTAAGCAAGTGCTAGCCCAACATCAGCTTAAGATGCCAGCCTTGGCCATGCCGGTTCGATATGCATTATTTGCTACAACCCAGACCCCAGCGATAGATTCAGTATTAGTGGTAATGGGTAAGGATGAGGCTATACAAAGGCTTTCCAAGCTTGTCTAATGCGTTATTTGCGCAGTTGCACAAAAGTAGGATAAAATCTTGGATTGTTTTGAATGTCTTGTAGTTTTATCGCGAGATTTTGGGGGTATAGCTCAGCTGGGAGAGCGCTTGCATGGCATGCAAGAGGTCAGCGGTTCGATCCCGCTTATCTCCACCAAGCATTTAAAATAGCATTTGATTTGTTGTAGTCCAGGTCCCCATCGTCTAGAGGCCTAGGACATCACCCTTTCACGGTGAGTACGGGGGTTCGAATCCCCCTGGGGACGCCAGATTTTTCTGGTTTTAGCGTTATTGGTAAAAAGTGTTACTCGATGTAATTTGGAGCGGTAGTTCAGTTGGTTAGAATATCTGCCTGTCACGCAGAGGGTCGCGGGTTCGAGTCCCGTCCGTTCCGCCAAATTTCTAAAAAAGCCCTTTTTATAAGGGCTTTTTTGTTAAGTGATTCTTTTATTGACTTGTGGGTGAGTTTGGCACGTAATTGCTAGAATCCGTTGGCCCACCAGTATTAGCAGCCTGTTGCGACCCTTTGCCTCCGAGAGATGAGATTGCTGAAGTTTTGCCGGTGACGCTGCTGATCCCTGTCGATGAATTTACCTTGATATTGCTGCTGACCTTAGGGTTTTGAATTGCGCTAGAGCTCACAGTAGATTTGCTAACAGTAGAGCTCATGCGAGATGCAGCCGAAGCTGTAGCGTTCTTAGTAATTGCTGTGGAAACAATAGAACTTGTCCTAACAGTATTGCTAGCAGTTTTAGCGGCGGCAGCGGCTGCAGCAGTTTTAGCAGCGGCAGCCTCCTGAGCTGCAATCTGTTGCTGCGTCAACTGTGCAGGGGTAGTTGCCTGTGTCTGAATGCTTGCTATCAGCAAAAACACTGAGACCAGCCCCTGTTGTAATAAGCGATGATTAATATTCATCATTACCTCTTAATTCAAGTTGGGTACTTCGAAATTGCCACTAAGTCTTTGCAACAGTATCAGAGTTTTTGCGTGAACGGTGCGGGCATCGATTAATTCATATTCTGCATCGCGAAATGCAAGTACCCCCTTTAAACTGCCGATTCGGGTAATTTTTGACTGTTTATAGGCCTGAATAGCGCTTTCAAGACGCTCTTTAGCAGACTGGTACTGTAAATAGGTTTGGTTTATCTCGGTAACAATTTTAGTTTTCGTGGCCATTAAATTCACTTCTTGTTCGGCAACAGAGTTTGAAGCGGCAATAACATCAGAGTCAATTAGCAATCCATTGCCCAATGGAATGGATAGTAAGAAACTCGCCGATTTCTGGGTGCCGTAAGCAATTCCAGATGAGGAATAGGGTGGGGTTTCTGTGTAATAGATGCCCGGCAAGAAATCCACATTCCTATTTGCCTTTACTAACTCTAAATTCGTTGATGCTGAATCTACATAGGCCTTTCCAGAGGTTATATCCACTCTATTTTCTTGTGCTTGCGTAATGAGTTTATCGATCTGAAAGGATTGGGGTGGCATATCAAGAGTTCCCATCGGCAGCGGGAGTGTTTTTTCGTCGACATTTAGATACCCCATTAACCCATAAGCATAGAATTTCAGATCATTGGCTAATACTTTCTGGGCGGTCTCAAAATTCGCCTTCTGTTTAGTTGCCTCGGCTTGTTTTATAGACCCAAGTCTGTCAATAGCCCCTTGATAGGATTGCCAAAGTAATTTTGTTCGCAGCGCATCAACATAACTGAGAATTGCCTGAGTTTCAATGGATCGGCTTTCAGTGACCATATCAGCTAAATTGCGATTTGCCTCTGCTTGAGCAAACGCTTCACGAGCAGAACGCTTTCCCCAGCCTTCAACAGTAATTGAAGCGCCTACAGTATTGGATGCTGGGCTGGCGTAACCCGTATAAGGTGTTTGGGTATTGTAGCTGCCTCGCGCATAAGTCAGAATAGGGCTTAAGAGTGGCTTGCCAGCTTGTTTTGCAATTGAATCTGCAGAATCAATCCCAAGCTTACGCACTTTGATGGTGGGATTCTTTTCATTCAAATCTTTAAGAAATACATTAAGACTAATGGATTGATATGTAGTGTCCTTCGCACTAAATGGTGGAAGTGATTGCGCTCTTGTTACAAAGGCAACTAAACACACTGAAGCAATCAGACTGCATTTAATATATTTAAAGCGCATGATTTAGCTCTCAATACGATTCTTGATTATGAGATGAGGGGTATCAACATTGAGGCGTGCAACCAGTTCAGACTTTGCAATAGATTGAATAATGAAGTTATTCACTTCATTGGCAACGATTTCACGTTCGTTATCTACGGTAATAATATGGTACGAGTTACCTAGCCAGATCATTCGGCAAGTTTCCGAATGAATATGATCAAGAATCATTTCGGGATTTTTGGGTGAAGCGGTATCGTCATCAATTGCGTGGATTATTAATGTATCGGCTGTGACATCGCTTAAATACTTTTTAGTGTGGCGAATAAGTTGCAAAGACTCAAAGAGATGCCTAGAGGGTAAATGAGCGGCTCCTAACGAGCTAACCTCATTAGCCATTACCGCCTTTTTAATGTGCCGACGAAGCTCTTTATTTTTCACACCAAATGGTTCAGATTCCTTGTAGTGCCAATTTCGTATCCCGAGTCTATAGATTATTGAAAGTAAAGGGTAATACCAAGGTAT
>CANBYN010000113.1 GCA_947373615.1 Burkholderiaceae bacterium
ACGATTTACTTGGTCGCTCGCAGCATCATGACATGCGCTATGTCACTGTTGAGCAATTCATGCAGCGCTACGCAGTCAATAGGGAGCAATCGGATAGAGTTGGTAAACTAGCTGCGGAGTTTCTTCAGCATCTGCCCAAACCAGAATCTGAAAGTAGGGCTGACAACATCGCTCTCTTACAATGGGCTGCCAATTTACATGAAATCGGGCTATCTATTTCCCATAATGGTTATCACAAACATTCTGCTTATATTGTTGGAAATGCAGATATGCCAGGATTTTCTAGAAATGACCAGGCTAGGCTTGCGGCGCTTCTCATTGGGCATACTGGCAAATTAGGTAAATTAGCCAATAATCCGAGTTTTCAGGACTGGCGAATGCTTTTTTGTTTGCGTTTAGCACAGGCGTTATGTCGCGGAAGAAGTGATTCTGATTTACCTAGTGTTAAGGTTTCCGAGCATGACGGCTCTTATCTAGTAAGTCTCTCCAAAGCGTGGGCTGCAGAGCATCCCTTGACGGAATTTAGCCTGATAAAAGAAGCGGCCGAATGGGAGAGGATCGGCCGCTCATATACAGTAAGTCTGAAATAAGCCTACATGGGTTTATTTCACGACTTATAGACCTAAGAAGTGTTTTGCGTAACGCGGATTGATCTCTGACAGACGCAGCATGGTAAGCAGGTCGGCTGTATTAAAGTCGGGATCCCATGCTGGAGCACTACAAATTTTCGCACCCAACTTCAGATAGCCTTTAATTAAAGGGGGAGGCACTACTTCTAGGCCGCCATTTAATTTCTCCAAAGGCAGAGGCAGGCGAGGAAATGCATGAAACTCTGTTGGCGCCATTTGATCGTTATCTAATGAGTTGTAAAGGCTGGCTGCATAATGGCCACCGTCGGCCATGGGAATGCTAGCGCATCCAAGCATAATTTCATAACCATTCTTTTGCATGTATTGAGCCAAACCACTCCATAAGGCCATAATTACTGCTCCCGAACGATAATCTTGATGAACACAAGATCTACCCAACTCAACCAATTTCGGGCGCAAATGGTCTAGCCTAGATAAATCAAACTCTGAATCTGAGTACAGTCGTCCGATTTTCTGTGCCATATGAGGAGGCAGAACGCGATAGGTGCCAACTACTTTGAGTGTATCTTGATCGCGAATTAACAAATGGTCGCAATAGCTATCAAACTCATCAATATCTAGACCTTCTATATTTTTGGGAAGGTTTGCCCCCATTTCTTCTGCAAACACTTTATAACGCAAGCGCTGAGCTTCTTTAATTTCACCAGCCCCTGTTGCCCATTCAATTTGAAAGGCGGGTCGCTTAGCCTTAACTATTTGCCTTGGCGAGGTAAATTCCTCGACACTACTTAATTGAGCCCGAGTCTTTGTTACAAATTTCTTGCCAAATAATTTTTTGGCTAATTTTTTTGACAGTTTTTTAAGAGAGTTTGATTTTGTTTTTTTGGTTTTCTTTTCATCTTTAGAGGGAAAGAATTCGAATGCACCAATTGGATTTGGAATATCTGACATAGTTGACCTTAGATTTATGAAAATTTATCGAAATGGGGATTTATTGCATATTGAAGACAATGGGAATACATACCGCAGACCAAAGCAGCACCGAAATAAGGAGTGCAAGCATGACGGCGGCAGAGCCAAAATCCTTTGCTCGCTTTGATAGGTCATGATGCTCAAATGAAATTCGATCTATTGCAGCCTCCACACTTGAATTGAGTAATTCAATTGCAAGCACCATGATGAGAGACGAGATGAGGGTTGCTTTTGCTAGGAGGCTAATGGGCAGGAAAATTGCAACCGGAGTTAGTAACACAAATAGGGTTAGCTCTTGCCTAAAGGCACTTTCTTCCATAAATGCATAAACCAACCCACACCAGGAATTTTTGGCAGCATGCCAAGCTCTGGTTAAGCCGCGATTACCCTTATGCGGATTTTGATTGATGTGATACTTGGGTTTCAAAAGTAGCCTTATTAAGCGATTGCCGTTACATGCACTTGTGTTGTAGTTACAGGCTTGAGGTGTCTAACAAATTGCTCAGATGCAGCACTCCAAGAGAATTTTTCTGCATGAGCACGCGCAACTTCGCGTGGAATTCGCAGAGCTTGCAAGCAGGCTTTCCTTAAATCTTCATTCATTGCACCAGCTGAGGAGTTTCCTAATACGTCAATAGGGCCAGTAACGGGATAAGCGGCAACAGGGGTTCCGCATGCCATTGCCTCTAAAAGAACTAGGCCAAAAGTATCGGTTTTGCTAGGAAAAACGAATACATCTGCTGCCGCATAGACTTTGGCTAATGCATGTTGTTGAAGAACGCCAAGATAGTTCACTTCGGGATACTTTTCTTTGATTCCTGCCATTGCAGGACCATCGCCAACCACCCATTTTGATCCAGGCAAATCGATTTCTAAAAAGGCGTTGATATTTTTTTCTATTGCTACTCGTCCAACATATAAATAAATGGGATGCGCCGTATTAAGAGCTTTTGAAGCTTGAGGTTTGAAGATGTCAAGATCAACGCCTCTAGACCAAAGGACTACATTAGAGAGTCCATAGCGCTCAAGATCATCCTTGACAACAATTGTCGGCGCCATTACGGCTAATGAAGGACTATGAAACCAGCGGATGAACGCATAAGTAATTGATAAAGGCATACCAATGCGCGCCTTTACATACTCCGGAAATCGGGTGTGATAGGCCGTGGAAAAAGGGAGTTGATTTTTAACCGCATATGCGCGCGCGGATAAACCTAATGGACCCTCAGTGGCAATATGAATCGCATCTGGAGCAAACTCTTTAATTCTTCGTGAAACTTCTCTTCCAGGAAACAAAGATAGCGCAATATCTGGATAGGTAGGGCAGGGAATAGATTTAAATCCCCTGGGGGTAATTAATTCAACTTCATGACCCATGGCAATTAACTCATTACGGGTCTGTTTTAGCGTTCTAACGACTCCATTTACCTGAGGATCCCAAGCATCAGTGATGATCATAATTTTCATATCGCAGCCTCTTTAATGAGCGACTCAACAGCGGGTTGGAAGGAAATTTCGGGAACCTCAACTGGCTCCCCTTTGATGTGGGTCCAGTGAACGAGTTTGAGTTCACCGGCATGAGTTTCGACAAGGGCAGTGAGGCTCTCAACCCAATCACCGTCATTGCAGTAAAGCAGTCCGTCAATTTCGCGGATTTCGGCTTTATGAATATGTCCGCAAACTACGCCATCACAACCGCGAAGGCGTGCTTCTCTGGCCATAATGTGTTCAAAGTCTGCAATGTAGCTGACAGCATTCTTTACTTGATGTTTTAAATATTGAGACAAGGACCAATATTGCAGGCCCATTTTTATTCGCAATAGATTGAAGTAGCGGTTGATGTACAGAATGAATGAATAGAGGTTATCGCCCACATACGCTAACCATTTTGCGTATTGCATTACGCCATCAAATTGGTCCCCATGAGTAACCCATAGCCTTTTTCCATCTAAGGTTATATGAATCACCTCTTCGACTACTTTTATATCGCCGAATGAGAGGCCAAAGAATTGACGGGCACTTTCATCATGATTGCCAGGTACATAAATCACTTCAGCGCCTTTACGCGCCTTACGTAGAAGTTTTTGAACTACGTCGTTATGGTCTTGTGGCCAGTAAAAAGTCTTCTTTAGTCTCCAGCCATCAATGATGTCACCAACTAAGTAGAATTTATCTGCTTCGTTGTGTTTGAGGAAATCGAGGAGGTAGTTTGCCTGACACCCTGAAGTTCCTAGGTGTACGTCTGAAATCCAGATGGCTCTGTAATGCATCATGAAACCGTATTAAGCCAAGCCATTGTGTAGGCATCATGACACTTTCAAGTCAATTTGATGACTATATTGAAAGTTGTAAGATGATTTATATTGCTGTCTTATGGATTCGAAGAATTTCTCCAATGAAAAGACAACGCCAATCTTTATTCGTCTTGTTCTTTGGTTATTAATAGGGGTACACGTTATTTCGGGGGCAATAATCCTGAGCCTTATATTTCCTTTTGCTAAACCAGAAAAAAAACACTGGCATATTCAAAAATGGTCTAAACACCTGTTGGCAATATTTGGAATTGAATTGGCAGTTATTAATCAGGGTGTATTGACCGATAATTCCTACCTTTTAGCGTCAAACCATATTTCGTGGATGGATATTCATGCCATTAATGCATTTAGGCCTATTCGTTTTGTAGCAAAGTCAGAAGTACAACGATGGCCAATTTTTGGCTGGATGGCAAAGCAGTTGGGGACTATTTTTATTAAGCGAGATAGTTCTAGGCATGCCCATCAAGTGGCGGGCATACTGAGTAAAGTGCTTAAAAAAGAATCCGTATGCATCTTTCCTGAAGGCACTTCTACCTTGGGTAATGATGTTCGTCCATTTAAGCCTAATTTATTTGAGGCAGCCGTTATCTCTGGCGTGCCGGTTTATTCCTTGGCTATTTCTTACATCTCAAAAGCTACCGAAATGCGATCCGAAGTGCCTGCATTTGTAGGGGATATGGGGCTATTGGAATCCATGGCTAATATCCTCAAGCATCGAAATCTGATTGTAAGATTGACTTTTTTCCCTCCGGACGCATCCAGTCTTGAGCCTGCTTACGACCGTAAGAGCCTTGCACTACATAGTTATGAGGTAATTGGCGCGCACCTAGCTTGTGCCTCATAAAGCCTTTTGCAATAAAAATGTCATCAGTCTTGTCGTAAACTAAGATTAATTTCAACGAACTTTACATGGCATGACTAAAAAACATAAAGCAATGGCGGAGTGGTACAGGCGTGCTCAGGAAGAAATTCTAGACAGCATGGACGAAGAGCTCGAAATGGAGCTTGATGATGATCGCCTCTCTCCAGATGGCGAAAGTACTTCCGATATTCCGCGTAACGTTTACTTCAAAGAACTCTTTAGGCTTCAAGGGGAGTTGGTTAAGCTACAAGACTGGGTAGTTAAGAATAAAGTGAAGGTGGCCGTTTTATTTGAGGGCCGTGACTCAGCAGGTAAAGGCGGTGCTATCAAACGTATTACTCAGCGATTAAATCCTCGCGTTTGTAAAGTGGTTGCACTTCCCGCTCCAAATGAACGTGAAAAAACCGAATGGTATTTCCAAAGATATATTTCTCACTTACCTGCTGGAGGAGAAATTGTTTTATTTGATCGTAGCTGGTACAACAGAGCTGGCGTCGAAAAGGTGATGGGTTTTTGTACCAATCAGGAATACAAGGAATTCTTAAGAACGGTCCCAGATTTAGAGCGGATGATGACTCGTTCTGGAATTATTCTGATTAAATATTGGTTCTCCATTTCCGATGATGAACAGTACAACCGTTTCATGATGCGCATTCATGATCCTTTAAAGCAATGGAAGTTAAGCCCCATGGATCTCGAAGCAAGGCGTTTGTGGGAAGCCTACACTAAGGCGAAAGAAACGATGCTCAAAAAGACTCATATCCCTGAAGCGCCATGGTGGGTAGTAGCTGCAAATGATAAAAAGAAGGCGCGATTGAACTGTATTGCTCACTTACTCAATCAGATCCCTTACAAAGAAATTGCACACCCCTTAATCACGCTTCCAGCCCGAGTTCATAACCCGGATTACCTGCGTGGGCCTGTACCCCCAGAGATGTACGTACCAGAAGTCTATTAAGACTTTCAAGATGGTGATAACCTCTTGGTAACAGGAGGAGTTTTAAATGAAATTGCACCCATCGATCACCAATCGAGAATTTAAGTTGCTAATCAAGCCAAAAGGGCTTGATCGGCGCAGTCAAATTGCATTATTGAGCGAGCAAATACTCAATTTTTGTAAGAAAAATAAAGTCGAATTTTTTCACCTAGACAACGCAACTACAGGTTTGCGTAATATTTATTTTTATGACACTCCAGGCGAAGATTTCCGTCGTAATAATATTATTTTGCGCGTTAGAGAGTCTCGGCAAAATGTTTGGGTAGATGACTGGTGTGAAGTTACTTTAAAGTGCCGTACTCATGATCTAAATGAGTCTTCTAAGTTTGATCCTACTCCACTGAAAAAAATTAAATCCAGACTTCGACTAAAGGAAGAAATTTTACGGGGTGACGATTTAGGTACCAAGAGAAATATCTACTCTAATAATGCTATTTTGGATACTGTCCCTATAGATAATATCTTTGATCGAAATTTAGGTAGTGTGGCTAAGTTTTTTCCAGGACTCCAGTACCTGTCCTTAGATAAAAAACTACCCTTGCACATAGTGGGAGG
>CANBYN010000114.1 GCA_947373615.1 Burkholderiaceae bacterium
TTATAGTTTGCACGCAAATTCACGAAAACCGTCCTAAGAGCGTCAAACACCTTGTACAACCACCGTGGCAACGGACTATCCGCATCACGATCTGGCAACCATTTGGGCCAGTTTTTACCACGGGAATACACTGTCTCTGCAAAAGCCAGGTAATCGGCTTGAGCTGAATCGTGAATGCGCACGCACAATTCTCGATCGTCGTTTGAATTCACTTGTGCCGCAAAACCAAATTCGCGATCACCTCGGAATAGAGATAGATACAAGTGAGATCCCACCGTCAAGTGGATCGGCGTCGGCAGCCTGATCTTAAGTAATTCTTCAGGAAAGTTTTCGGTGACACATGATAAGGAGCGTCCCAGTGGGAGTCTGAGCATCACAGGCCGAGACAGTTGCATCTGCTTATAGTGTCGAATATGCCTGACTTCCTCTGCGACAGCAGCAATTGCACTTAGAATCAACAAATTGCAGAAAGCCCAGAATAAATAGAAGAATGCAGCATCCCACTCCTGGCGACGATCTAGTGGGAAGTTTACAAGTCCTACGACTACCCCCATCAAATTTAGAAAAATAATGATCCAAAATGGTAAGGCAGTAAGCCAATCGAAAGGCGGTTTCTTATTTTCTTTTGTTGCTGCAATTTTGGTTGTGAATTGATCAAACTCGGTTTTAACGAGTGATATCGTGGTTAAAACTGCCAAGTAAACCGCCAGCACAGTTTCTCGGACATCCATCCAAACGGAAAGTCGTGATTTACTTTCCAGCCGGCCTTTTGCCATATACCAATGGACGAGATGAGGAACAGCATAGGCCGCAAAAAGAGCGAGGTTGGCCTGCACAATTTTCACACCACTGAACAAGTACGGCAATGGTGCCAACATGAACACGAACCGCGCCACGGGCTGATAAAAATTCAAAACAACTTGCAATGAAGACAGCCTAAGTCGCGAGCTCAACAAGCGGCTGCTTAAAACGGGTTGATTCACACGGAAGTAGGATGTGGACGACTGGGCTGATCCAGACATCTCTAGTGATCTTGCATCGCTCTCCTCGCCCGCCACACGTGGCAACCCGACATAAGCGCATTCATAACCCAAACTACGCATGTCGGCATCCATGCGCTCACGGTTAGTCACGAAGAATTCCTTCTCATCGCCAAGCTTCAAGAGCATGGAGCGACGAAACATAGCGAATGATGTGTCCAGGTCGCAGGAGTTAAATAAGTCGAGCGTAAGCTTTGACGGCTTGGATGCTAAAAAGTGACGTGGACTTAGCAACAAGCCCAGTTTTGCATCTCTCAAAAACCAACCGACCGTGTTTTGCAAGGCCATTTTATCCAATGCATGCTCAGATTCCAAAACCACGACCAAGTCAGCTTTGGTGTGAATCAATGCGGCATTGATTGCCTCCAGCTTGCTATCTGAATTTTCTGTTCGACTCAAATACTGAGCATTCATCGAATTTGCAAGATCTTTAATACCATCTTTTTCTGTGTCATCCAGCAAGAATATTTTTATTTTTCTCTCAGGCCAATCCAATTCGCGTACAGCTTTTGTTGCGGATTCAATCACTGCAAATGATTGCCCTGCACAAAGAATAATAATATCTACACTTGGCCATAAATTCGAATCATTGCGTAAATTGGATTGCCCTCGCTTAATTGGCCAACGCACCTCAATGAAACCCAAAACCGCCTGCAGACAGAGATACAATTCTGCTAAAAATAAAATGAAACTCAAAACAAAAATAATATCTGGATTTTGTCCAAGTGTTGCACTAAAACGCCAGTACAAGTAGCGTACTGATGCAACTAACGAGAGTCCAATTAAGATCAGAGTAGGTAATACTCCCGCTTGAGGACGTATAACCAATGCGCAGACCAAGATAAATATTGAAAATACGATTTGACTATGTAGCGAAAATGAAGTGGGTAGAAGTACCGCGCCAAACAATGCGGTAAGAAATGCAAAGAAAATAATGATCCCAACAAAAGACCATCGCATTTGCTGTGCGATTTTTATCCCCCATTGACTGACGCGCCCGTCAATATAGGGCACCTGACGCATCGTAACGCCGGGCTTTGCCCAGCGCTCTCGCCACAACGCTAACAGGAGCTTGGGGGTCATTGGTTGAGCGCTTCAATCACCCAGGATGCAAGCCGATCAAAGTCATGACTGGCCTGACCGTGGGGGTCGTACACCAGCACGGGTTGCTGAAACGCCAGCGCTTCACCAACAGCGGAGTCCGCATGAACACCGATTGGCAAGAGTCGATCCCCAAGATAGTTCTGAAGCAAATCAACCACATCGCGATTCAAAATTCGCCTTCGATCAACCTGATTGATCACATAGGCACTCATCAGCTGCGGGTGTTTGATTTTTACCTCATCGAGACAAGTTTCCATCGAGGGTATGGATGCATAAGAACCGGCGTCAGCAAGCACCACAACCAGAAGCAAGTCGGCACACGCAAAGACTTGCTTTAAATAAACAGAGGTACCCGGAGGCGTGTCGATCAAAACCACTGCGTTCTTACTCAGACCCACCCGCTTAATCTCATCGCCCAACCAGCTAGGATCACGCGAAAGCAAGTCCTCAAAAGCGTCCCTGTCTTGCTCGCTCCCAAGGCCATAAGGCAGGCACGCGACGTCATAGCCAGACGGCATCTGATCGCGAGTCCATGAATCCGATTGCAATGAGAGCTCACACACGCCCTCACTATCTTGGGCTTCTAGACCGAAATGCCACTGTAGTCCATTTTGAGGATCCAGATCAATGGTAGAAACGCGACCCACCCCAAGCTTGGCGGCCAGCGCTGCAGCAAGGTTAGCAGTGACTGAGGTTTTCCCGACCCCGCCTTTCATGGAGATAACGCCAATCACACTCATCGCATACTCAACTTACGTAAAACGGAGGACTTTACAGGTGCGTTCGGTGGCGGTAACACCACCGTTTTGCGTCCCGTTAGACGATCAAAAATACCGCGCAAGGACTTGTTTTCGCCTGTCTCCGCCTGAGCACTTTCGAGCATCTTCTCCACTTTCTTTTTCACAGGCTTTCGCTTAACTTCAACAAAGGTTTCCGTGTCAATGCCTTTTTGCGCTTCAAATTCGGGCTTTACCTCAGCGAGCTTGATCGAGGCATCAATTTTCTTTAACTCAGTCATTTTCTTGACCTCTGGGGTGGACTGTTTTTTTACCACTTCCTGGATTTCTACTTTAGTTTTGACATCCAATGACTTGCTGCTGCTTGGAGTAGGTTTGGATTTAATCTTTGTGCCTGCCATTTTCTTGAGGCTTTCGGCCATCTTGTCTTTACTGGTCGCACTCTGCACAGATAGAACTTGTTTGAGATTCTCTGTTTTTAATATTGGGGGACTAAGCCAGCGCCCCTTCTCTTCATCCGTTAAATTCGGTGTTAAATCGAATTTTTTAGGCGGTGTGATCTTAAGCAATGGCCAGCGGTGCTCCGCCTCACGCACGGAAGCATTGACTGATGCTTTAAAATTGGCATTATCAGGCCCTAGTGATTTGAATATTTGAGTAGTATCTTTATTTGATTTAAACATCACTGTACTCCTTATAGGGCTCAATTTTATGATTGGGAAAATCGCAAACGAATATCCATGCCATCCGAGGATTTTTTCACACAGTGCATTCTCATTTCATCGCTAGCACCAAACACATTGAATAAAGTTTGATAGAACCCTTCCAACAACCCAACGCTCCACGACAGCGCCGCATCGCCAAAGGCTTTTGCCAAAGGCGCACACAGATGCGCAATATCGATCCCCCCCTCTTCCTCAACCAGTTCAACCCAACCCCAATTCATATCTGACCAAAAGAAATTCAAACTTGTTTCCAAATCCTTCAAGGTGTCAACATTTTCAAATGTAGCTTCTACTTCAGATGCTAAACGCTCTCCAATTCTGAAGAAAAAATCATGCAAGTCCGAATCCTCAGAAACAGAAGACATCTCCGCCGACATCGCACGAAGCACACCACCCCATTGGAGCGGGACTTGCTGAGTTTTAATGTAATTTGTGAAGTTTTCCGTTGTCATTTTTGATATGGCCCTATTGAATACTGACAGTAATAAATTTTATTTAATTAAAGCAAATGTGACCTGATAGGCGTAGTTGCCCGGCGCTAGTGTGTCAAAAACGACTGCCGCTCGAAAGTCATCAATTTTGGAAATCACGGGTTCTTTGAATCCAATTTTCAATGTTCTCACGGCAGGCAACACGCCTTTTTGCGGCAACATCACGATCATACTGATGCCTGAAACAGGCTGATCACCTGCGATGGTAATGTTGAATTCAAGCCTTTGGCCAAGCTGTTTGGAAGAAAGTTTAAATCGCTCTCTTTCACGCCACCAGTTAGCCACCTGCCCTGCGTTGGCCAGCCACATCGTTCCATCATTTTTCTTAACATGCGCCAAATACGCTGGTAGCGCCTTGAAGAGCACCTCATCTGGTTTGAAGTTTTGACTGTGAACACTCAACCACCCCAATGCCCCCGTTTCCCTAGTCAAATCAAAGTCGTCAATCAAAGCTTGTGTGGTTTGCTCAATACTTAACTTTTGATTTGCAAAATTAATGTCGTCACGTTGTGTACGCGGCAATAAAACGAGAGCATCTTCACGTCTAGCATCTTCTTGTTTAAGTAACTCGGGAAGTCGTCCTTCAGTTCTCTGCGGATCTACCGCATGATGACGAATACCGTATTTTTGCAAAAGCCGTTCTGTAATTTGTGAATATCCTTCGGTTGGCGCACGAAAACCGTTGATGCGCTTGGTGTCGGATAGAACCGATGCCATTTGCTGCTGCATGTTCAATATGCGCTGCTCTTGCAAGGGTGCCAACTGCCCCTTGAAGCTGTCGTGCACATCACCATGATAGGCAATCTCAAAATCTTTGGCGAGTTGCGTCACCACATCAGGGAACTCTTTAGCCACTGAAGTCAACACATAAAAAGTCGGTCGATAATCCAAGATGGAGCGTAGCAAAGCACCAAAAGCCAATGAATTAGAAAAACCCTCTTCCGTGTCCATCTCTATCACTTGAGCAGACTGCTTCCCGTTTGGCCAAGCTGAACGGACAATGGCCGGAGAACGCAACAGCCACTGCAAAGTATCATCAATCAAGTTGTACGCCAGTAAAGGATGCGATTCCCACGCACTTTCCGAAAATGCATATGCCACCGATCGACTCGATCCCGTCGAAGTTGCTTTAGTCTCAGAATAGACAATGGCACCTTCATTTCGATATTCATCTTCGGTTATCCGCGCCCAATTCATAAACCGGCCTGCAACCTGATCCCCTTTGAAACGAAGAAGAGATTCTGAGGTCTTGCTCATCCAGATCCGCTGCCCCGATCCCAGCGTATGGGACAAAGGCGATTCGCCAGTCAGTATGAGTTGACGCGACTCGGACTCAACAGGAAGTTCACCCACTGTCTTCACGCCCAGTGTCTCAAGAAATTGCCAGCCCTCCCAATCGCCATTGCCATTTCGAGTGCCTGTGGCCCACGTGGCCAACACAGATCCACCCCGGTTTTTGAACAACGCAATGTCAGCCCGATCTCTTTCACCCATCGCTATTGTGGAAGGTAAGATTAATACACCACGCTCCACTCCTCTCAATTTGGACAAATCATCAATTTCAATGACATTGTGTTTTCGATTGGTGAAATATTCACGCCAAGGCGTTAGCAACGTATCGTAATTACCCCCAATCTTGGCGAAATATGCGCGCGTTGTCGGCGATGTGTACAACACCACCCGGGTGGTTGTTGGTGAAAAATAAGTAATCACACCTCGCAATCCAACCAAGGGGGATGGCCAGCCCAGCGTATCCATCATGATGGTATAAATAAAAAGCGGGACTAAGATACCAAAAACAAAAAATGGAGACATGAAAAAACCAATCCGTTTGAAAAACGGAATGGTTTTACGTTGAAGTCGTGGCAGAGGCTGACTAATTGAAGTAGTTTGCATATCTAGCGCTAAGCATCCAAAGCCCTGTCTTATTGCTTCCTAGATTCAGCCGCCGTGGAAGATTCAGGTACATATCGACTTAAAAAGATAGGCTCATAAGTCGTAGTCTGTAGCAAACCATCTTCTTCTCCAGCGATTTTAGCTTTAGGTTTCCGTTTGTCACGAAGTTTGAACGCAACATAAGCCGCAACACCGATCATCACGGTACCTATGGTGGTGGCTAAAATAACCGTCGCCAATATTGAAATTAAATCCATATTAAAGTTTTCCTTCTCGCTC
>CANBYN010000115.1 GCA_947373615.1 Burkholderiaceae bacterium
GTTGCCAAGAAACAAAATTTTTATAAAGCCTTAAACCGTATTCTGCACTTTTTTCTGGATGAAATTGCGTTGCAAAAATATTATCTCGCGCTACCGCAGAAGTAAACCAATCGCCATATTCTGTCGAACTTGCTATATCTTCTTTGCGTAGCGGGACAACATAGTAGCTATGTACGAAGTAGAAGCTGGCGAGATCAGGAATCCCCTCCCACAGTGGGTGTTTAATCTCTTGGCGCACTTGGTTCCATCCCATGTGTGGCACCTTGAAAGCAGAGCCGTCAGCTTGCTTTTTGCCAACTAGCTCAAAACGACGCACTTCACCCGGAATCAAACCCAAACAGGGGGTCCATTGTTCTTTTCCGCTTGCACGAACTTCGGCACTTTGATCAAAGAGCATCTGCTCACCAACACAAACCCCTAATAGCGGCTTATTGTTCGATGCCTCCAACAATGCCTCTAATAACCCAGACTCTTCCAAATGCCTCATGCAATCAGGCATAGCGCCTTGACCAGGCAGAACCACCCTATCCGCAGAAAGAATTTCTTCTGGCTGGTGCGCTATCAAGACATTGTCATCAGGTGCTACATGATGAAATGCCTGATACACGGAACGGAGATTGCCCATTCCGTAGTCAACGATCGCAATAGTTTGCGTCAATTTAGCTTATCTTTCGCTGTGGTCTTCTAAGCAACTATGGAAGTCTAAATTAAAGGCTACCTTTAGTTGAAGGAACGACGCCAGACGCACGTGGATCAACTTCTAAAGCCATGCGCAACGCACGACCAAAAGCCTTGAACACTGTTTCAATCTGATGATGCGCATTAACCCCGCGCAGGTTATCGATATGCAAAGTCACTCCCGCATGGTTTACAAAACCACGGAAGAATTCAATACTGAGATCAACATCAAAATCGCCTACACGCGCACGCGTAAATGGCACGTTAAATTCCAGTCCTGGGCGGCCAGAAAAGTCAATGACCACGCGAGAAAGCGTTTCGTCCAAAGGAACATAGGAGTGGCCATAACGAGTGATACCAGCTTTATCGCCTACCGCCTTTGCAAAGGCCTGCCCCAAGGTAATGCCCACATCTTCAACAGTGTGATGATCATCAATATGGGTATCGCCTTGGGCGACTACTTTGAGATCAATCATTCCGTGACGGGCAATCTGATCGAGCATATGGTCTAAGAAAGGGACACCAGAGGCTAGCTCAGCCTTTCCAGTCCCATCTAAATTGATAGAAATTTGAATTTTAGTTTCCGAAGTATTTCGGGTAACGTCGGCTTGCCGCATGCTTCATTGCGCCGCGAGGCGAAGTGTTGAGTGAAGCCCCATAATATCATTCTTAGAAGCAATATAAATGTGGATATTGCAGCACTTTCTATCTAATTTTTGACCCGAGTACCCTCATGAGCCGTTTTTGGAGTCCCGTTGTTAAAGCCTTGACCCCCTATGTTCCGGGGGAGCAGCCGCAAATGCAGCGGCTAGTAAAGCTCAACACAAATGAAAGCCCTTACGGCCCATCCCCTAAGGCGCTTGCGGCAATTAGCACTCAAAATAATGATGATTTACGCCTATACCCCGATCCCGAAGGTACAGCACTTAAGCAAGCTATCGCCAAATTACATGGCCTAGATTCAAAACAAGTGTTTTTAGGGAACGGCTCGGACGAAGTGCTTGCCCATGTCTTTGCTGGTTTGCTAAAACACAGTAAGCCCATTTACTTCCCGGACATCACCTATAGCTTTTATCCTGTCTACTGTAGACTCTTTGGAATTGAATCCCAAGTGATTCCATTGGGCGAGAACTTTGAGATAAAAACTGCAGATTACCAAAGCCCTAATGGCGGAATCATCTTTCCTAATCCAAATGCGCCAACTGGTAGATCTATTGCGCGTGCTGATATCGAAGCCCTTCTGGCTCGCAATCAAGACTCCGTCGTAGTTATTGATGAAGCCTATGTGGATTACGGAACAGAATCTTGTGTTTCACTGTTGAGTGGCACAAACTGCCCCGAACATCTTTTAGTAGTCCATACCCTTTCTAAATCACGCGCTCTAGCAGGGCTTCGTGTTGGGTTCGCTGTTGGTCACCCCGCTTTAATTGAGGGACTTGAGCGTGTTAAAAATAGCTTTAACTCCTACCCCTTAGGACGTTTAGCACAAGCTGGCGCAATCGCAGCTATTGAGGATCAAGCGCATCTGGAAGAATCTTCAAAGAAGGTAATTCAAACACGCACAAAGTTAATTAGGGAATTAAGCGGTTTGGGATTTGACACGCTACCTTCAACCGCGAATTTTATTTTTACCAGGCATCCAAAACATGCAGGTATAAAAATCTACCAAGCATTGCGGGATCGAGGCATCATCGTGCGTCACTTTAAGTCACCACGTATCGAAGAGTTTTTGCGAATTACGATTGGTACGGATGAGCAAAGTCACGAACTTGTCGCCGCTTTAAAAGAGATTTTGGCCTAACTCAATCCGAATGAATTGAGCATTTACTTCCAAATTATTTTTTAAGGCGCATCTCGGCTGCGCGGGCATGGGCTTGCAATCCTTCGCCGTGAGCAAGCGTACTGGCTACCGTACCCAATGTCTGAGCGCCAGCCTCGCTAACTTCAATCATGCTAGAACGTTTGATGAAGTCATACACCCCCAATGGAGATGAGAAACGTGCAGTTCGCGCGGTAGGTAATACATGATTTGGTCCAGCACAATAATCGCCCAATGACTCGCTAGAATAGTTACCCATAAAAATGGCACCAGCATGACGGATCTGTTCGGCCCACTTACGTGGCTCAACTGCGCAAATTTCTAAATGTTCGGCTGCGATTGCATTAGCAATCTCACAAGCCTCTTGCATATCTTTTACCTGAATCAATAAGGCGCGTTTCGTTAGAGATGCTTCAATCACTTTTGCCCTAGGCATTTCTGGAAGCAACTTGTAAATACTTTTCCGAACTTGGTCAATAAATTGTGCATCAGGACACAACAGGATCGATTGCGCTTGCTCATCATGCTCCGCTTGAGAAAATAAGTCCATAGCAATCCAATCAGGATTACTTGAACCATCACAAAGAATGAGTATCTCTGAAGGACCTGCGATCATATCAATGCCCACAATGCCAAAAACTCTTCGCTTAGCAGCTGCGACATAGGCATTGCCTGGTCCGACAATTTTGTCCACCGATGGAATGGATTTAGTACCATAAGCTAAAGCACCAACAGCTTGTGCGCCACCGATCGTAAAGACGCGATCCACACCTGCTATGAAGGCTGCAGCCAACACCAAAGGATTGCGCGCGCCATCAGGAGTAGGCACTACCATAATGACTTCAGCAACTCCAGCAACTTTCGCAGGAATTGCATTCATTAATACTGATGATGGGTAAGCAGCTTTGCCGCCAGGAACATAAATGCCAACTCGATCAAGCGGGGTCACTTTCTGACCCAAACGCGTGCCATCGGCTTCTTTGTATTCCCAAGAATGGCAACCCGCTTCAATCTTTTGCTTTTCGTGATACGCACGAACTCTTTGTGCAGCAATATCAAGCGCATCTTTTTGTGGGGTCGCTAAAGTGAGATAGGCCTGCTCTAAATCTTTGTGAGGAATTTCTAAATCGGAAACATTCGCAACATTTAAGCGGTCAAATCGTGCTGTCAAATCTAGAACAGCCTCATCGCCTTTGGCATTAACGGCGGCTAAAATCTTTAGGACCGCAGCATCAATTGCCTCATCATCCGCAATAGGTAATGATAGGCTCGATAGCAGCGTTTCTTTAAAGCCTGCATCCTGACTATTAAGGTGTTTGATGTTGATTAGTGGTGAAGACATTGACTTAGAGCTAACGCTACTTTTGTTGTTGCACTAATTTACTTCAATAAATCAAAAATAGGTTGTAACTGTGCACGCTTGCGCTTATAGGAAGCTTGATTTACCACTAAACGCGCACTGATATCTGCAATAGGCTCAACTTCCACCAATCCATTAGCGCGTAAAGTATTGCCAGTAGAGACCAAATCAACAATAGCATCTGCCAAACCAACCAATGGAGCAAGCTCCATAGAGCCATAGAGCTGAATAGTATCGATATGCACGCCTTTATTAGCAAAGTGCTCGCGAGCGCAATTAACATACTTTGTAGCAACTTTTAAACGAGAGCCCTGCTTAACTGCGGCGGCGTAATCAAAACCTTCGCGCACCGCCACTGACATCCGACACTTTGCAATATTGAGATCAAAAGGAACATACAAACCATCAGCTCCCTTTTCCATCAAAACATCCAAACCTGCAACACCAAAATCTGCGCCACCAAACTGGACGTAAGTTGGCACATCAGATGCACGTACGATAATCAAGCGCACATCAGGATTACTAGTTTCAATAATCAACTTGCGAGATTTTTCAGGGTCTTCCAGCGGCACAATGCCAACCTTGGATAAGATCTCTGCAGTCTCTTCGAAGATGCGCCCTTTGGAGAGGGCTAAAGTCAATTTCATGGACTAATTATCCATCAGGCTTACTTCACGCGCTCAATGTTCGCGCCTAAGAGGGTTAATTTCTGTTCCATACGGTCATAACCACGATCTAAATGGTAAATCCGATCTACTTGTGTTTCCCCTTGAGCGGCTAGGCCAGCAATCACCAAACTCGCAGAAGCACGCAAATCAGTAGCCATCACAATGGCCCCAGAAAGCTTTTCTACTCCCTGAGCAATCGCAGTATTGCCTTCAATCGCGATATCCGCGCCTAGGCGATTTAATTCTTGGACGTGCATAAATCGGTTTTCAAAGATCGTTTCAGTAATCATTGAGCTACCACTAGCTACCGCATTCACCGTCATTAACTGCGCCTGCATATCAGTTGGAAAAGCTGGGTACTCAGAGGTACGAAAGCTTACTGCCTTAGGACGACCCTGCATTGAAGCCTTAATCCAATCTGGACCCACTTCCATTTGCAGTCCAGCTTCTTTGAGCTTCACAATGACTGCATCCAAGGTATCAGGACGACAGTGTTTAACGAGAACCTCCCCCCCGGTTACAGCCACAGCACATAAGAATGTGCCTGCTTCAATACGATCAGGTATGACTGAATGCTCGGCACCATGCAGTGATTCAACACCTTCAATAACTAGACGATCACTGCCAATTCCAGAAATTTTTGCACCCATCTTTACCAGTAAGTGAGCTAAATCGCCAACTTCTGGTTCACGAGCCGCATTTTCCAAAACCGTTGTCCCAGACGCTAGAGTCGCCGCCATCAATAAATTTTCTGTGCCAGTCACAGTAATCATGTCAGTCAGAATAGAGGCACCTTGCAGACGACCAGATTCAGATTTTGTTTCAGCTTGAATATAACCGCTCTTAATTTTGATGCTGGCCCCCATCGACTTGAGGCCTTTAATATGCTGATCTACTGGACGTGCACCAATGGCGCATCCTCCAGGCAAAGAAACCTTTGCGCTATGCATTCTGGCTAAGAGCGGGCCCAGCACCAAGATGGAGGCGCGCATGGTTTTTACCATTTCATAAGTGGCTTCTGAGCTCTTAATAACAGCCGCACTTAAGACTAAATGACTACGATCGCTTGCAACTGGAAAACTTACGGTTACACCAATCTCTTGTAATAGTTTTAGCATGGTGCGTACATCTTGCAGATCAGGAACATTACGCAATACAACTGGCTGATCAGTTAACAGGCAAGCACAAAGAATTGGTAACGCCGCATTTTTTGCGCCAGCAATCACTACCTCACCTCTCAAGGGAGTACCGCCAATCATTCGTAATTTATCCATAAACCAATTCTAGTAAAAACTTTTTAATTAACAATGAATGTCTCTTATGCAGCAGAGTTCTGAGCAAACTCTTCAGGAGTAAAAGCTTTAATCGACAAGGCGTGCACTTCAGCCTTCATGCGATCACCCATTGCGCCATAGACCAATTGATGGCGCTGGACCAATCGTTTGCCTTCAAATTCTGGACTGACAATCGTGGCAAAAAAATGCTGGCCATCACCTTCCACCCGAAGATGGGTACAGTTAAGCCCTTGCTTAATATAGCCTTCAATTTGCTCTGGGGTTGGCAACATCTTTTCTCCTGATGAAACTTCAAAGGGTAAATAATTAATAGCGAAGCTTATAGCCCTTTTGCAGTAAACGTAATGCAATCACGGCAACTACTATAAAGAAACTTGATACTATCGCCAAACTACTCCATGGAGACATATCTGAAACTCCAAAAAAGCCGTAGCG
>CANBYN010000116.1 GCA_947373615.1 Burkholderiaceae bacterium
CGCGATCTTTGGGTTGTCGCCATATTGCAGGACCCTTATTGAAAAGCCTCAGGAAACGATCCTTTAGTGTTAGCTTATATTGAGCATCATGGATCACCAACACTTGATGCCCTCGATCCATCAATTGCTTGGCATAAGTTGCAATCATTCTCGTCCCGCCAGCCAAATTATCAGATGGTGTTACGAAAGTGATGCGCAATTTGGGTCCATCCTTGACCGGGGTACTAGTTGCCAAATCTGGACTTTCAACCGTCATGAAGTTATTTGCTTATCACGCACTGAAGGGTAAATGAAAAATAGCCCAGTCAAGCCAATCGCAATGAGGATGCTAAGAATTGAAAAAGCCCATATCCATCGAGATGGCTCCTGAGTATTTGCCGAGAAAAATGGGGTGGTTTGGATATCTAAAATCCAGCTACGCCCAAATGCTGACAACACCTTCTCAGTGTTAATCACACCCATAATTTTTAGACTATATCCGGGTGTGCTCCAAAATCTTGTTCTATCGCCTTCACCTTCGTCTATAACAACGTATTCTAGGTTTTTATTTCGCAAATACATTTCCTGAAACAAGGCTTCAGGAAGAATGCGGAAAAATACCCAACCTTTAATTGCTTGAACTCTTTGATCATCGCTACCCAATGGCATATCTGGGGTATATATCGGCGAAAACAGGAGAAGCTGCGCATCTGGCCGACCATTTTCTTGAATCAACTTGATCGGAGCAGTCATGACAGTCTGCCCTGTTTTGGCTGCTTGATCGGCGGCACTTTTCAATATGATGTCTGAGGCAACATCTAAGCCAACCAATTGGAAATTTGCATCTAATGGTTCGACATACTGAACTACATAAAAATCATTCGGATTTTTACCTATCTGTTTCAAAGTGAACCCCGCCCTACCATTGAGGCGCTGATCACCAATAAATTTGCCAAGACCGTCTTGAGGGACTCGTTCTATATAGCCCATCCCACTTAAACCTGGAAATCTAGCGGTTAAGTTTTGACTTGACATATAGCTTTGTAAGCGTCGCCCAATAACCGTCGCATGATTTGTTGATGCTCCCCCCATCTGCGACCTTAAAAAACCATACCCAAATGCGCCTGGCATATTAAATACCTCACTAACGCTTACAGGTTTTGCTTGCTCATCATCAGCATTAGGCTTTGCTTCACTAAATGGATACTGCTTTACTAAAGAGGGCTCTGTTGACAAAACCACGCCGCGCAACTCAAGTAAGCCTTGACCGAAAACAATCAAATGCTCATTAACATCCCCTGTGAATTGCGTCATTAGCGAAGAGGCAATCGTTTTGAAATTGTGTGTTCGCGTAAGGTTTTGCGCTATACCAGCTATCCCTAAAAACAGGAAAGTCAAAATACATAACCCAATAGCAATTTTCTTAATAGGTAAACTATTGATCCTATTTTGAATGCGTATGGGGATAAGTTGTTTTGGCATTATTCTTCTCACTTAAGATTCTTATTGCGCCCGATTTTTTCTTTACCCCAAACCCAAAGTCTCAGGCCGGCCACGTACAACCGTCGAGCAATGAAGCGAGCCTTTGAATATGACTCTCGAGCAATCGCGTCAATTTTGTGCTCGGTAGATTGGATATATCCATGTAAAACGGGATACGCTTTAGCCCACTTTAGATACTGCGTTTGTGCCATCAATAATGCAATTTGAATTTTCAATTGCATTTCTGAGAGGGTCATTAACGCACTAAAACGGGTTTGAGTAATTGATTCAGTCATTTGCTTTTGAACATCATTGCCAAGCTCCATCATTGGGACGTGAGTCACAATCAGCCCAACTGCCGCAGGATTAATTCTACTGATCTGCTGACGCGCTTTCAATACATCCGAGCGCCCAACCTCGCCAACCTCAACAATCAAGAAGACTTGACCAATCATATCAATCAACAGCTCTGAATCGGCGCTATGCATAATCGGTGGCACCTCAACGAGGACGATGTCAAACTCCTTGGACCAAACTGCAAAAGCCTCTTTCAAGCGATCCAGGCGTTGTAGACCGGCCGATTGAGACCCTAATCCGACAACATTTAAAGCCATCTCATTGAGCTCTAGACCTCCATTGGAAGACATGGATATCTCTTTGAGCTCTAGGCTTCCAATTGCAGACATTGGGCCAACCTTGCCAGACAACATATCATGCAAATTAGGTCCGGCAATATTGATCGGGGAATTCAGACGCATATGGTTGGCATCTACAACCAGAACGCGCGTGCCTAAAATTTGCAATGTTTTTGCAATGTCCAGAATAGCTTCGGTAGATTCCCCGCCATAACCCAATGGCGCGAAGGCAAACACTCCGTTATCGCTACTTAACTTATTGCGTAACAAGGTTGACGCCAAACGACGACTTTGCTCTTCTTGCAACATCTTGGCTGATACATCGCTTCTCGCATCTACCAGCCAGCCGGCAGCCTGCATTCCCATTGCCTTCTCTGCGTCACCCACTGTCAATATACGACGATCTAACATATCCAACACGATAGGAACAACCAAGGCTACGAGCAAGCAGACCAACATGAGCAGTAATAGCATGCGGAAACGACCAATATTCTCAGCCCGCTCTGCAGGCAGGGCAGGTTGCATTACCCTAACCCACCCAATTGCACCTCTTTCCAAGGTAATTTCCCGAATCCGGTCACGAACGGCATTTAGCTCTGTAGTGCGCTTATTCATTTTCTCGGTGAGCACTTCGGCTTCACGAGCCAATTTAGCGTAGTCACCAGCCTTAGTGGAAGTCTCTTGCAGATTTTTCTGAAGTTCTTGCTCAACCTTCGCTGTTTGTTGAAAGCTCGAAGTCAGGCGAGCAGTGACAGTCTCTCTTGCCTCCGTCTCCGCTTTCTTTTGAGCCTCAATTAAACGCTTCAGTGTGAGATCATATTCGTCCTTTGCAGCCTGATAAGAGGGGTGCGCAGGCTTTAAACCAGCCATAATTTGATTTAAGACTTCAAGGCGATTTATCGCAGCGGTCGTCAAGCTAGTTAAGTCTGGAGATATGTTTTTAAGAGCAGCAACCGAAAAAGTCTCGCGAGCTACAGAATCTTTATTGTCTTGATATGCCTTCAGGCTATTTTCAGCCAAACTACGCTCAATTGAGGCTGTTATTAGCTGATCTCTCAACTTTGCCAGGACAGTATCATAGGGATTCATGATTCCACCGGTTGGGGTAAATGATGTTACCCCCAGATCGGCAGCAATTGCAGCGCGCTTTTCCTCATAATCCGCCATCTCCACTTCGAACTTATTTTTTTGGTCTACCAGAGCTTTAATACGATCATCTGCCCCGTATAACTGCTCTGATCTGACCAAGGTCTCAAACTGAGACATGAGTTCATTGAGTATGTCGTCCAAATATTTTGGATCTTCAGCATTGATCAGCACCCGAACCATATAGGTATCTAGCACCGGCAAAACCACTAAGGTCCTTTGTAGGCGCCTTATACATCTATGATGCGACGCCTCCGACCCCTCACATACTGGGATACCAGACTTTTCTAGTTTTGAGATTGCAGAGTCAAGTAAATCATAGCGCTTTAGCTCTGTTGAGAGCTGATTGACAAGTTGTCGATAATTCGAATTCGAGTTAGATCGAACTGCTACCTCATCTTGAACCGTCTGAGTCATTTGGAATGACGGGAAGACTTCAAAAACAGATTCCGTAACGAAATTTGCTTGGCCTTTGACAAATACGAAAGGCAGCCCCAGGACGAAGACTGCCAAGGCAGCCCACATACCTATCCGACCACGCTTCATTAAACTTGCTATTGGGTTTAATCTGCGGCCTGCTGGTTTAAATTCTTCGCTCATTCGCCCATCAAAACCCTGAAAATTTTATGCAAAATACCACAAACAACATTGAAACAGGAAAGTGTTGTGATTTGTGACAGAAATGTCAAAAAGGGGTTCCTTAATCTCGTCGTGTCCGAATCCAACCAATCCGCTTACGGGCGATATAAGCGAAATAGATGGGTAATTTCCACAAAAGGTAGCCAGGAATCATCGCCAGATCTCTCAATGGAATCGTTGTTCTCCCAAAGCGCCACCACGAAAGCAAAATAGCGCAAGCCAAAGCAGCCAGCACGACAAGCAAAAACAGGAAAGTATTTAAAAATACGGGCAGAAAGTAGGCTAAAGCCCCAAAAAACAGCAAGCAAGCCAGAATAATAGCGATATATAAGGCAGTTGGTGGAATGACCAAGTCTAATGCCAGCGCAAACTTCGGTTTCGTTGGTTTGGAAATCCAGGAGGCAAGTAATTTTGGAAGCTCTTCGCGCATTGTTTGAAGGTGACCATGCTCCCAGCGCGATTTTTGTCCGCGCGCCACTTCTCCTGCTTCAGGAAAATAGCTGAGCACCTTTGAAGCTGAAGTGAATAAAGGAGGGGTGCCGGCCAGAGTCAGATCGATGCCTAGCTTCATATCTTCTGTAATGTGCCCAGTGGCCAGATTGGCTGAATTAATGATGGCCCATGGAAATGCCATCCCCGTTCCCATTAAGTGACTTACCTGACCAATCAGATCAACCCCACGAGGTCGAACCAGGTTTTTTAACAGAAATGCAAAAGCCATAATGCGAGTACGCACTGAAGCGTCTGTATTAGCTAGCATGAGATTGAGCATTTGTACTGGTCGAGCCATTTTCAGGGACAGCGCGGCAATAGCGCGAACGCCTTCCCCCTCCACTACACAATCAGCATCCACTACCATGACCACGTCAGGGGGTGAGCTCCGGAGATAGTTAATGGCGAAATCCAAGGCGTAACCTTTCCCGCGCTTTTCCAAGTTGTGGCGCTCAATTACCGTAGCTCCAGCAGCCAACGCTTGAGCAGCAGTATCGTCAGTGGAATTATCCGATACGACCACTAATTGATCCATTTCACCTAATTGCGGCAATAGATTTTTGATGGTGGGGACTACAAAAAACGATTCATTGTGAGCAGGGATGATGATCGCTAGACGCATGTCTTTTGTGGCGGGGGGCAGCTTTTTTGGGGCCCTAGAATACAAAGCTGCAAGCGTGAGAACAATTAACGCAAACGCAGGGATCGAGAGCGCAATGGCAAGAATCAAACTGACTTGAGAAAGCACTCCTAAAATTTCACTTAGCATGATTCTCCCTCTTGTGACCGGCGGGCTTAATCACGGCAGGCACGCCTACAGCAATGGAATTGCTAGGAACATCACGAAGCACTACTGCATTTGCACCAATAAAAACGTTATCGCCAATTTTAATATTCCCTAGTAGTTTGGCGCCCGTACCAATATCAACCCCATTACCAATCTGCGGCGCGCACGGATCATCGACTCTCGCTAGACCAATCACCACTCCATTTCGAATGCGGCAGTTATCACCAAACTTCGCAAAACCGCTCACCACGATTCCGCCTGAATGCTCAATAATGAAGTTTTTACCAATGGGCACTTCACAGGGAAGCTCAATACCGGTGATGATTTGAATCAATTTAAAAAGAATCTTATAGACAAAAGAAAATAGCTTACGAAGTATTGCTGGTCGCACGGTATAACGCCAACGTCCAAAGCGATACACTACTAAGGCCCAAAAACCTTGAGCCCCCCAATCGCAGCCATGCGCTTGATAATCAGCACGAATATTTGTAAACAAATTAGCCCTCAAGTGATCAATCTATACCTTTGTCATGCGAACGGTATCACGCATTGCCGCTGTTATTACCATTCCCATTGCTAAAATCGATAGCGCATTACTAACTGAGATACCCATTAAACTCAAATTCAAAATGTCATCAGAGTAGTGCCAAGATACCGTCTCCAACAAGGTCACAATGACCTCTATACACATTCCACGCAAAGCGAGAAAGCCGTTAGTACTATCTTGCTCACGGCTAATCAATTCCTTAAGATATCGATACATCTTTAGCGCTAACACCGCTACTACGAAGAGGAAAAAAAACTGAAAGTAACGCCGTATTTCATACCAGCCATCTTCATGAGAGCTTGCGCGCAAATAGCTGCTAATTAAAGCATCTCCATTCAATAGGCCAAATAAGCCACAAATGATTAATGCTACTGCAAAAAATAGCCATGCCATTCTCGCTCCACCAACCCTTGAATCGAACTGGACATTTTTAACGCCGGCCTGAGACGCAGCCAAACAAAAAAAGGCGGCTGCCACTTTTGCAGCTATTAAAACTAGTAAAAAA
>CANBYN010000117.1 GCA_947373615.1 Burkholderiaceae bacterium
CTGATGAAGGTTATCGCCTTTTTGCCAGCGCTCCCACATTAAAGCCTTTTGGGTGGCTGTGTAATAGATTCGAGGTCGTTGTTTCATGAGCAACACTCCTTTTGCTTACGCAGTTAGTAGTGTGTTGCATCGATTGGTTGAATTCAAGCTCGATAAAGGACGCTAAGAAGTTTTTCTTAACTTCTGTTGTTCGGCCAAAGCAGGCTCTCGTCTTGGACTTTTAGTCCTTGCAAATTGATCTAGTTCGGGTATTTGATGTGACTCAATTAATAAATCATTAGAAACCCTGATTTATGATGAGTGCGAATTGACAGAGTTCTGTTGTATAGATGAAAATCAAACTTCTAACATTAATCTTGCAGGGTCTTTCTAATTGGGTCAGCAGATAGGAGAAGTGGCATGCATTTGAACATACAATTTTTTCCATCAACTTTTGTATCGTCCGCAAAGCGTAAGTGGGGCTCCTTGTTCTTCGTCTCGCTATTGACACTTGCTGTCACTGGTTTTAGTAGTTTGGTATCTGCTCAGACGGCATCATCAGGGTATGCTTCGGCCGTAAACCTGCGTGGTAGCACAACAGGACCAACATCGGCACCGGGATTTGACCATCCTGACGAATACATTACGATGAAAGATGTAAAGCCTGCGCCCAATATGTACCCAGTGATACAGCATCCTGATCAGGACTCGGCTGTTCGTGAAAAGCTTGCGGCACTGGAGAAAAAGTCCGGAAAAAAACCCAACATAATGATCTTCTTGCTCGACGACGTGGGTTGGGGTGACCTTGGCTTTAATGGTGGGGGTGTAGCTGTTGGCAACGCAACGCCGAATATGGATAAATTGGCCAATGAGGGTCTGATTCTTACCTCCGCCTATTCGACACCAGCTTGTTCGCCAACGCGCGCGACTATTCACACCGGTCAGAATCCACTTCACCACGGTTTACTGCGTCCACCAATGTACGGTGAGCCCGGCGGTCTGGAAGGTGCTATCACGTTGCCGACTGTACTCAAGAAGCTAGGATACAAAACGCAAGGTGTTGGCAAGTGGCACATGGGCGAGAACGAGAGCTCATTGCCTCAGAACGTTGGATATGACGACTATCGCGGATTCCTTGGCGTATCCGACATGTACACCGAGTGGCGTGATGTTTACTTCAATCCCGAAGTGGCCTTAAGCCCACGCCGGTTCAATATGATGGTTAAGGATCAATTCGATCACAACGATGTGCATTGCACGACTGGCGACAAGTCTAAGTGCGCCCCCGTCAAGCTGATCGACTTGGCCTATATCAAAGACCTCGATAAAGAGTGGATGAATTACAGCATTGACTTCCTTAAACAGCAGAAAAACAGCAAGCAGCCTTTCTTCCTTTATCACGCGACCCGCGGCTGCCACTTCGATAACTACCCGTCAGATGAGTGGGCAGGCAAATCGCGTGCCCGCACGGTGTACAGCGACTGCATCGTGCACATGGACCATGTGTTCGGTCAGCTCGTAAAGACGCTTGAGGACACTGGCCAACTCGATAACACCCTGATCTTTTTGACCTCTGACAACGGCCCAGAATGCGAGATTCCGCCGCATGGTCGCACGCCATTTCGCGGTTGTAAGGGATCGAGTTGGGAAGGCGGTGTTCGTGTACCAACCTTCGCTTACTGGAAAGGCATGATTGCGCCGCGCAAGTCGGATGGACTGTTCGACCTTGCCGATTTGTTTAACACTGGCATCTCTCTGGCTGGAAAGCCAGGTAAAGGTGCAGCCGAATTTGTTACCAAGAAAACCTACATCGACGGTATCGACCAAACTGGCATGTTATTGGCTGATGAAGGTCAGTCAGCACGCCGCAGCCGTCCATACACAATGAACCAGTATTTCTCGGCGATGCGGATTGATGAGTTCAAGTACACCTTCACTGGTGAGATACAGAATGGCTTTGTCCAGAAGGGCGATTGGGGAGGTTTTAGTGGTCCAATTGCTACCGAGACGGGCGGAGTTGTCATCATGAATCTTTATACGAATCCACAGGAAGACGTGAGCGTTGGCGTTCGTCATATCCCGATGGACGTCCCCTTGCTTGGTGCGACCGGTGATTACTATAAGGAGCTGATCGCATATCCACCGCAGTTCAAAATCGGTTTTATTAGTAACAATCCTCCGATCTACGATCTGCTACCAAAGGCAAAGGAAGCGATTGAGCAGTTCCAGAAACGGGCACGTGGCGCGAATCAGCCAAATTGACCTGAATGGATGAGTAGCGTGCAACGAAAGGGTGGTCAACATGACCACCCGTTTTCTTATCGAAAAACTAAATAAATATTATGAAATTGAGTCACTGTATTTTGCGATTGATTAGCCACTTTGCATTGGCCTTCCTAGCTGCTTTTGCTACACTTGCCATCGCCCAAAACGACCCTCTACCTTCATGGAACAATGGCCCTGCTAAGCAATCCATCGTTCAATTTGTGAATGACACCACAACGCTAGGAAGTCCCAAGTTTGTAACAAAAGGAGAAAGAATTGCCACCTTTGACCAAGACGGCACCTTGTGGGTTGAGCATCCTCTGTATTCATTTGTGATGTATGCGCTGGAGCAGGTGCCTGCGCTAGTAAAGGCGAAACCCGAATTGGGCAAAGTGCCCCCATTTTCAACGGCTCTAGAAGTGCTCAAAGGCGATCATGCGGCGATGGACAAGTTGACGATGAAGGATCTTGAAATAATTCTTGCCGCTACTTATTCCAATAGGACCGTAGAGCAATTTAATACCGAAGTGACAAAGTGGATTGCCCAAGCGAAGGATCCTCGTTGGAAGAGGCCGTACACGGAATTGACCTATTTACCGATGCAGGAGCTGTTGGCTTATCTTCGAGCAAATGGGTTTAAGACCTTTATCGTAACTGGCGGAGGTCAAGATTTTGTACGCACCTATTCCGAGCGGGTTTATGGCATCCCGCCAGAGCAGGTGGTTGGCACTGCTGGAGTGGTGAAGTATGGCTATGCTAAGGACGGCAAGCCCTATTTATTTAAGGAGCCCAAACTGCTGCTGAACGATGATTTCACCGGCAAACCCGAAGGCATTCATTTGATGATCGGACGTCGCCCCATCATGGCGGTTGGCAATTCGGCCGGCGATCGGCAGATGCTTGAATACACCCATGCTGGCAATGGGGCAAATTTATCGATGCTGGTTTTGCATGACGATGCCAAGCGCGAATACGCCTATGGTCCGGCGCAAGGACTTCCACCAACAAAGGTAGGCACTTTTACGCAGGGGCTCTATGATCAGGCCAAAAAGCAGGGCTGGACCGTTATCAGCATGAAGGACGACTGGCGGAAAATCTTTGCGTTTGATTGATGTTATTGAATTTCCCCTGTCGAATCTCTAATTACACAACACCATGAATTCAATTATTTAAAATGATCGGTGTGCGTAAAACTCTCCTTGTTGCATCCATTTTGGTTTTGCTTTCCATTCCCGCCCATGCAGAGCTGAGCGCCGAGGAATTGGCCAAGCTCGCGCAAAATCCAGTGGGTAATATCGTTAGTGTGCCGTTTCAAAATAATTCCAATCTGAATGTGGGGCCCAACAAGGTCACGCAAAATGTATTGAACATCCAGCCGGTAATTCCCATTGCCGTAAGCTCCGACTGGAACGTGATTACGCGCACGATCTTGCCCGTTGTCACAATGCCCGTACCCGCTCCTGGAATTAACAGTGCTCAGGGCATTGGTGATGTGGTGATGACGGCGTTTCTTTCTCCAGCTAAACCAGGTGAATGGATTTGGGGTTTAGGACCAGTGGCGCAGTTGCCGACCAATTCCACTGCTGAACTGGGAAATAAAAATGTGGGTTTGGGTCCATCGGCGGTGGTACTTCACTTAGACCATGAGGATCCATGGGTCTACGGAGTACTGGTAAACAATATCTGGTCGGTATCTAGCAATAATCAGGGCGGCTCCTACAACAATGGATTGATCCAACCTTTTGTCAATTACAACTTCAAAAGCGGGTTTTATCTCTTGAGCTCTCCGATTGCCACCGTCAATTGGCAGGCCGCCAGTGGTCAGCAATGGACAGTCCCTTTAGGTGGAGGAGTTGGCAAGATCTTTCATTTGGGAGAGCTTCCTGTCAACACCTCTTTAGCTGCGTATTACAACGTCGCCAAACCCGACTATGGTCCCAATTGGCAGATTCGTGCACAAGTGCAGTTCATGTTTCCGAAGTAATTTCTTAATATCAAGGTCCGCTATTGATTGCGTAAGCGACTTTAGTAGAAATTATTCGAATGACTGCATTGGCTGAACATCAGAACTTAGCTTTTAGTAGGGAGTAGGCAGAAACCGGCCAAATTGTGACATTGAAGAAAATGTATTCAATTTCCTAAATTCGGCTAAAGTCGGTAATTTTTATGAGGGTTGCTTGCCGCCCCAAAGATGGTGACCACAAAGCTTAAATCCTCCTAGAAGCTTGCCTTGTTTGCCTCTCTTAGTGCTTTATTGAACTTTCTATATTTTCTTTGCGACTTATGAGCCTTACAAGAATTAAATTGAGCGCACTTTTCATTGTATAGAGGCGATTCAGTTCGCTAGAGCTCACCCAACTGCCGCTCGCCTCTTTATCCAATAAAACGAGAGCATCAATAAGTAACTGCAATTCTTCAACAGTTTGAGCATTTATTCCTAATCTCTCAATCTCTTGAATTTCTTCGTAAGCTTCCTCAAGCAACATGATTGATCTTGTGCTCCGATAGCGGGGAAAAAGCTTAAATAATGGAAAGATAATGGCAACTAAGCCAAGCAAAATAAACCACATCCTATCTGCGTAGCTAACCATCCAGATAGGTAACAAATGTTTTAAAGGGGGTAATCCATCTTCATAGTAGTGTTTAGCTACCGGGCTTAACTCAATAGCATGATCAACATAAGCAGGAAAAAAATCAGGTTTAGCAAAAAACTGGTCGATGTCATTACTGATTGATTCAGCGGCCATTAAAAAAATTAATTGGACTGCTGGATGCATCTTTTTTTCTACCAATAAGGTATCGGTGGAGGCTAACATCAATATATCACTATCGGGTTGCTCTAGTTTTAAATCCAAAGACCCGCGAGGAATAGTTACTACACTCAAGTAGGGTAACTTTTTGACGTAAGCTGGTGCATAAATAAAATTAAAAAGATGAATATCAGGCTCATGAAGAAGGGCTTGGACGTTTGGAGATTCCATGCCATCCATAATTAAGACGCCATCAATCAGTCCATGCAGTAACTTTTGCACTCCCTCATTAGCTGGAATAGGCAATAAGTTTTTTCGATCTTCTAAACCCGAACCATTGGAAGCAAGAATATGTTTGAGTGTAATTTGAGTGGCGCTTTCAGCAGGCCCGATAGCCACCGTTTTTTTCTTAAAATATTCATATGCTCCTTTTCCGACGAATCGATTACCACGGTAAAAGAGCCATAAAGGCACATACTCCACACTTCCTAAAGATTGCAGATTTTGATACTTTCCCTTATTTGCAACGCCGCCTACCATTAAAGCAGCGTTCACCAGATTTCCTTC
This sequence comes from Burkholderiaceae bacterium, assembly GCA_947373615.1. Taxonomy (GTDB): domain Bacteria; phylum Pseudomonadota; class Gammaproteobacteria; order Burkholderiales; family Burkholderiaceae; genus Polynucleobacter. The sequence goes on from CANBYN010000117.1 coordinate 5,562, forward strand.
GTCAGCTAGTTGCGCCAAACTGTTGGCAGACCCTGAGGTATTTACTAAATGCAATTCTATTCCCTCATTTTTGAAAAAAGGAATGAATTTTTGACCCAGCATTTCAAATGTGGATCCCTTTTGTCCTACTGCAAGATACACATCTTTTGGTGGTAGCGGGCGAGTCAAGGCAATCAAAATGAAAACGCCGAAAATAATAATCAGTATCCACTTCCATTCCACTTTTATAAACTCACCCCACGCTTTCCACTCCTCTATCAGGGAGTTGCGAGTATGAAGAAAAAAAGAAGGGTCTTTAGGTAATTTGGTTTTCATGTTTACCAGTTGGGTTTCATTTCTTACATTTTGACAGGGTTTGATATCAATTCAAGTGGCCTGTAGAGGACCATATTAGCTGTTTTAAAGGGTTTTAATTCAAGATTGCAGTTTGTTATTCAGGCAAAAGAAGATGGATCAAGATTGATGGCTGTCTGTTGTGGGTCTATAACGGCCGATTTTCGATGTAAAGAGAACGACCGCTTTGGCCGAATGTCAGCCTCTAAGCCAAAGTTGTCTGATGGTTGA
>CANBYN010000118.1 GCA_947373615.1 Burkholderiaceae bacterium
ACGATTACGAAGATATTAAAGATTGCAGAACATCCGCTAAATATTATTTGGTTATGTAAAGGTTTAGAACCTAATACTGCTTTATTGCCGCATCAAGTTGTCGAGCGTGAGAATAAATTACATAGTCGTGGTCTAACGCATGCCTTTGGCGCATTATCGGGTCCAAGTTTTGCGCATGAAGTGGGTGCTGGAATGCCATGTGCATTAACGATTGCCAGCACTACTTCCAAGTTATGCGAGGCTGTTCAAATTGCTTTTCATCATGGAAATATGCGCATCTATTCCAGCGATGATTTGATTGGTGTTGAACTCGGTGGTGCCATTCAGAACGTTCTCGCTATTGCTGCTGGCATTGGGGATGGCTTGAATTTAGGTCTGAATGCTCGTGCTGCCGTCCTTACGCGAGGCTTAGCCGAAATGATGCGCATCGTGAAGGCTGCAGGCGGTAGATCAGAAACTTGCATGGGTCTGACAGGAGTTGGAGATTTGATTTTGACAGCTACTGGGGATTTATCTCGCAATCGACGGGTAGGGCTTGAGCTAGCCGCGGGAAAATCTTTGCCTGAGATATTGTCTAGTCTTGGACATGTTGCTGAAGGCGTGCTCTGTGCAGCGGCCGTTGGTGATTTGGCTGCGCGCTTAGGCGTTGAGATGCCAATCACTGCAATGATGGTACAAGTGCTGGCTGGAAATCTTACTCCACATGAGGCCGTCAAAAAATTGATGGGTCGCGATCCTAAAATAGAGACTTAAGCACAAAATACTTCTCACTTGCCACCTGCAAGACCATTCTGGCGCCAGGCTTCATAAACCACAATTGCTACAGTATTTGATAAGTTAAGACTACGACTATTGTCTTGCATAGCCAGACGCATTTGATTGCGAGTTGGAACTGAGTTTTTTACCTCTTCAGTGATGCCTTTCGTTTCAGAGCCAAAAACAAAGTAATCATTGGGGGCATATTTTCCTTCATGAAAAGTGCTACTGCCTTTAGTCGTTAATGCAAATAAATGTTCTGGATTGGGTTTCTCATTCGCTAAAAATTGAGCCCAGTTGGCATGTATATTTACTTTTGCAAACTCATGATAGTCCAGGCCTGCCCTACGTAATTTTGCATTCTCCATCGGAAATCCTAGAGGCTCAATTAGGTGTAGCTTTGCCCCCGTGTTTGCACATAGGCGAATAATATTGCCAGTATTAGGGGGAATTTCTGGTTCGAATAGAACAATATTGAACATGTGTTACTTTTTACTCTTTTAACTTGGTATTGAGGTCCTGAGTAAAACCCAGTTAATGACTTGTGATCCACCATTGTCCTTCAGAATTCGAGCAATTTCATTAAGTGCCACCCTGTAGGTCGTGACAACATTAAATACTAGGAAGGTTTTAGTTTTTTGGGAGGCTTAAGATAGCAAGGATCAATATAAGCACATCTTTAATTAAAAGATGGCGGATGATTGCAGAATTTTTTTTGTTGTTCTATATGGTGATGACGTCTATGGAAATAAGACCATTTTTATTTAAGTGAATCACTCTTTATTCTCTCCTCAATTTCCCAGCTTTGTTTAAAGCTATGCACAACTATTTTTGAATGCTGAGGAAAATAGTTATCTAGTAATAGACTGCAGATTTACCAATCGTTCTTCAAGGGGATGATTCCATGCATTGGCAAAACTTGCTTGCTAAGAAGTAAAATAGATCTCTAGAAATCACATGGGGCGCTGAGTATACTGAGCCAATGACCCAGCAAATTAGATGGTTACAAGATGAAATTGCAGACCGTATGTTGCAAAAATTAGATATCGTTAATCTTGATGTCAAAGATGTATTAATTGTCCCCGACTTTCCTGGAAATCATGTGGAAGCATTCGCTAAGCGATATCCGCATGCAAGCATCAAGAGTCTTACTGAAGAGGGCGTCTCTAGCTTTGGAATGTGGCGTTCTAAAGCCATTTCAAATTGGCGCTCACTGTTTCGCAATAATCTAACCCCCTTTGCGAGCTATCAAAGAATGGGTAAATTTGATCTTCCTGATAATTCTGTTGATTTAGTATTTAGCGACCTCCTCATGCAAGATTTATCGGATCCACAACACTTTTTGGGGGAGTGTTGGCGCGTTCTAAGGGAGGGTGGCTTAATTACTTTTAGTTACCTAGGGCCAGATACAGGCAAAGAATTGTTTCCCCTTGAGCTCCCTGAGCTAAAGTTGAAAAAATTATTGAGTCCTTGGGATATGCATGACATAGGTGATGCTTTATTAAAAGAGCAGTTTTCAGATCCTGTAATGGATATGGAGTATTTAACCCTCCAGTACGAAAAGCCAGCTCTCCTGCTAGCGGATGCAGTTGCGTTGAAATTAGCTTATTCCACCCCTCCTGAAATCCCTAAAATCGATGTTTTGCCTCTAAAACTTACTTTAGAGATTGTGTATGGGCATGCTTGGGCCATCGGAAAACACCTTGCTAAGGCCAAAGACAATGTTGCCTATATTGATCCAAATCAAATTGGACGCAAGAGTAGGTAATATTCTGCTTAAGTGTAAGTGCTTACTATCTTTTAAACCTTGACCAAGATTGGCTGGGACTGGGTTAATCCTGTTTGTTGTTGCGTTCAATTAACCCTATAATCACGGCAGTATGTATTAGCTTAAGACCGTTTTTTGGGCATTTTGTGGCATTTTTGCTGCTATGTTCACGACAATAAACAGAGAATAAGATGAATTTATTTGGAAAAGTCACTAGGGCTTCGCTCTATTTCGTAGCAGCCTTTGGCACTGCTTTTGCATATGCCATAGAAAATATGCCTGGTGGTCCAGCTGTGAATCAGCTAAATTTTACGCCCCCTGCAACCAAAATCATGCAAGAAATCCACTGGCTACATTGGATGATGTTGGTAATCTGTGCGCTGATATTTATTGGTGTTTTTGGGGTGATGTTCTACTCCATATTGAAACATCGCAAATCATTGGGTCACAAATCAGCCTCATTCCATGAGAGCACTACTGTTGAAATTATTTGGACAGTAATTCCACTGCTTATTGTTATTGGCATGGCATTGCCAGCAACAAAAACGGTTGTTGCAATGAAAGACACCACTAATTCTGATATCACCATCAAGACCACCGGTTATCAGTGGAAATGGGGATATGACTACATTAAAGGTGAGGGCGAAGGCATTAGCTTCTTATCCACCTTGTCTACATCACGTGAAGCAATTAATAACTTGGCACCAAAATCAGATACGTATTTGATGGAAGTGGATAACGAAATGGTTGTCCCGGTCGGCAAAAAAATTCGTTTAATTACCACTGCAAATGACGTGATCCACGCTTGGACTATCCCAGCGTTTGGAGTTAAGCAAGATGCAATTCCTGGCTTTGTTCGCGATACCTGGTTTAGAGCAGAAAAGATTGGCACCTTCCGTGGTCAGTGTTCCGAGCTATGTGGAGCTGAGCACGCATTTATGCCTATCGTTGTGAAAGTAGTTTCACAAGAGGATTACACCAAGTGGGTGGAAGAGAAGAAAAAGGCAATGGGCGCAGCATCTGATGATCCTTCAAAGGTTTACACCTTGGATGAGCAAAAAGAACGTGGCGCCAAAGTGTACGCAGCTAACTGTGCAGCTTGTCACCAACCAAATGGCAAAGGCGCGGGCGCATTCCCAGCATTGGATGGCAGCAAAGTAGTTAACGGTCCTAAAGAGGGTCAGTACAACATTTTGCTCAACGGTAAAAATGCAATGCCGAAGTGGGCAGGTGTACTTTCTGATGGTGATATCGCTGCCGTAATTACTTATACCCGTAACTCATGGGGTAATAAGACAGGCGAAGTGATTCAGACCCAAGAAATTATTACCGCACGTGGCGGCAAGTAATCCATTAACTAATACAGATAAAACGAAACCGGAGTAATCCATGAGCACAGTCTCTACTACCCACGATCACGCACATGATCACGCGCATGATGATCACACGCCACATGGTTGGCGTCGTTGGTTGTTCGCAACCAACCATAAAGACATCGGCACGATGTATTTGATATTCTCATTTGTTAGCTTGTTAGCTGGTGGCATGATGGCCTTGGGAATTCGTTTGGAATTATTCCAGCCTGGCTTGCAATTCTTCCGCCCTGAGTTCTTTAATCAGTTAACTACCATGCACGGTTTGGTGATGGTGTTCGGTGCGATCATGCCGGCCTTCGTTGGTTTTGCTAACTGGATGGTGCCATTGCAAATTGGCGCATCTGATATGGCATTTGCTCGTATGAATAACTTTAGCTTCTGGATTCTGCCTGTAGCTGCAACTTTGTTGTTGAGCTCTTTCTTGGTTCCTGGCGGCGCCCCATCTGGCGGTTGGACTATCTACGCCCCATTGACTTCACAAATGGGCCCTGGCATGGACATGGCGATTTTCTCGCTCCATTTGTTGGGCGCATCTTCCATCATGGGTTCGATTAATATTATTGTCACTATCTTGAACATGCGCGCTCCTGGCATGACTCTGATGAAGATGCCGATGTTCTGCTGGACTTGGTTGATTACTGCTTACTTGTTGATTGCTGTGATGCCTGTGTTGGCTGGTGCAATCACTATGGTGCTGACTGACCGTCACTTTGGTACTTCATTCTTCTCCGCTGTTGGAGGTGGCGACCCAATCATGTTCCAGCACATTTTCTGGTTCTTTGGTCACCCAGAGGTTTACATCATGATTCTTCCTGCATTCGGAATCATTAGTGAAATCGTTCCAGCTTTCTCCAGAAAAACATTGTTTGGTTACAGTTCCATGGTTTATGCAACATCGTCTATCGCGATCTTGTCATTCATCGTTTGGGCACACCATATGTTTGCAACAGGTATGCCTGTAACTGGCCAACTGTTCTTCATGTACGCAACCATGTTGATTGCTGTTCCAACTGGCGTGAAGATTTTCAACTGGGTAGCAACAATGTGGAAAGGTTCATTGACCTTTGAAACACCAATGTTGTGGGCTATTGGTTTTATCTTTGTTTTCACAATGGGTGGTTTTACTGGTTTGATCTTGGCAATGGCGCCAATTGACATTGGTGTTCAAGATACTTATTACGTTGTTGCACACTTCCACTACGTATTAGTAGCGGGCTCCCTATTTGCGATGTTTGCCGGTTTCTACTTCTGGTGTCCAAAGTGGACAGGTTATATGGCTAATGAAACCCGTGGCAAGATCCATTTTTGGGCTTCCATGATTTTCTTTAACATTACCTTCTTCCCTATGCACTTCTTGGGCTTAGCAGGTATGCCGCGTCGCTATGCTGACTATCCAACACAGTTTGCTGACTTCAATATGATTGCTTCGATCGGCGCTTTGGGCTTTGGTTTAGCGCAGGTTTATTTCTTGTTCTGCGTTGTATTGCCAGCCTATCGTGGCCAAGGCGAAAAAGCACTAATGAAGCCATGGGATGGTGCTAAAGGTTTGGAATGGACTATTCCTTCACCAGCACCGCATCACACTTTTGAAACTCCGCCTAGTGCAGAGCAGATGCGTGAAGCAGGAATTTAATTCTTCAGAGAAGCAAGCCCTTGCTGCGAATAATCGCAGGATGGGCTATATTCTTTTGAGCGTTGTTCTGACCTTCTTTATTGGCATTGTGATTAAACGGAGTTTCTTGGGTTAATCCCGTCTATTGCAATGGTTACAACTCAATCACTTAATCGTCAAATTTTATTGAAGCTCTTAATTGCAGCTGTGATGATGTTTGGCTTTGGATATGCTTTGGTGCCAATGTATAAGGCTTTATGTGAGGTCACTGGAATTAATGTAGTGACTAGCAAGAATGATTACGGTATCAGGGCTTTTAGTCCTAATAGAGTTGGTAATACTCAGGTTGATTTGTCCCGTACTGTGACCATCGAGTTTGATTCGAATAGCCGAGGACCATTTACGTTTAAGCCTGTAAAGAATTTTTTAGAAGTGCATCCGGGCGAGATGACTGAGATTGTTTATGAAGTAACTAATAATCTTGGGCGTACTGTACGTGCACAAGCAATACCGAGCTATGCGCCTAAAAGTGCTACAGAGTTTTTTACTAAGTTAGAGTGTTTTTGTTTTCAGGAGCAAACGCCGGCAGCAAATGAAATGAAGAAGATGCCG
>CANBYN010000119.1 GCA_947373615.1 Burkholderiaceae bacterium
CCGAAAACGTCAGCCGAAGCTAAGCGGAATAACCAATCCAACCATCGACGGATCGATATTGGAAAGGAAGGGATGGATTATACCCATTTGGAGGCTTCTCGCTTTAATATGTAGGGCTATCCGCACGAGAAATATGAAGGAAACCCGCTAATGCCAGCCAAAAAGTCAGAGAGTCAAAAACCCGATCTTGAGGTCCAAATTGACCCCGATTTAGGCTATGAGCAGGCTGTTAAAGAGTTAGAGAGGCTGATTGCCGATATGGAATCGGGCAAGTTTTCCTTGGAAGAGACTTTATTGGCTTATAAAAGAGGTGCGGCTTTGCTAAAGCATTGCCAAGGTGTGCTCGCTCAAGTTGAGCAGCAAGTGCGAGTTTTCGAAGTCTGATGATTTCTGCTTCCCCATTTCAAGAGTGGCTCACTGCCTACTCTGAACTAACTGAGCAAGCCTTAGACCGCTTGCTAGACCCTGCGCAAACGATTCCAAAACGTCTTCATGAGGCTATGCGTTATGCGGCCAAAGGAGGTGGCAAGCGGATGCGTCCTTTATTGGTGTATGCGGCAGGTCAATTAGCTGAGAAAAACAACGCTGCCATGTCAGAATTATTGGATGCGGCTGCAGTTGCTATCGAATGTATTCATGCCTACTCACTAGTGCATGATGATTTACCTTGCATGGATGATGATGATTTACGTCGCGGTCGCCCTACGGTTCATAAAGCATTTGATGTGGCAACCGCTCTTTTAGTTGGAGATGCATTACAAGCGCGCGCCTTCGAAATTCTGGCAAATACACAGTGTGAACCTTATGTACTTTTGCGGATGATTTCTGCGCTGGCTGCGGCCTCTGGTTCGCGCGGTATGGCAGGTGGTCAGGCAATTGACCTTGAGAGCGTTGGGAAGAAGTTGGATTTAGATAGCCTAAAGCAAATGCATGCCATGAAAACAGGCGCTTTACTATCCTGTGCAGTGGAGTTGGGCGGGATTGCTGCCCATCTCAACCCAATCCAAATGAGGCATCTTAAAAGCTACTCCACAGCCTTGGGTTTGGCATTTCAGATTATTGATGATGTTTTGGACGCCACAGCAGACAGTCAAACACTTGGAAAGACAGCTGGCAAGGACGCAACCAACGATAAGCCGACCTATGTGACCTTGATGGGTTTAGACTATGCACAGAAACAGGCCAAAGATTTGCAAGAAGTTGCTATAGCTAGCCTAGACGTTTTTGGCACTCAGGCCCAAGCATTAAAAGAATTAGCTCTGTTAGTTGTCAGCAGAGGTAAATAAAAGAAGCAATTCGATTTAGATTACATAGATTCAATGACTTTAAATTCCATTAACTCCCCCGCCGATCTCAAGAAACTTCCTCGTGAAGAACTTCCCGCATTAGCGGATGAGTTACGCAAATTTGTAATAGATTCAGTATCTAAAACTGGTGGGCACCTCTCATCTAACTTAGGCACCATCGAATTATCTATTGCCTTGCATTATGTATTTGATACACCACACGATCGCGTTGTTTGGGATGTCGGTCATCAAAGTTATCCGCATAAAATTTTGACAGGCCGTCGTGATCGCATGGGTAGTCTGCGTCAGTTTAAAGGCTTGTCAGGATTTCCGCATCGCGGTGAGAGTGAGTTTGATGCATTTGGTACCGGGCATTCATCGACGAGTATTTCTGCGGCTATGGGTATGGCACGCGCGTTTCAGACTAAAGGTGAGCGACATATTGCTGTTGCCGTGATTGGCGATAGCGCCATGACTGGAGGTCAAGCGTTTGAAGCAATGAACAATGCTGGCGTTTATGATGACTTGCCTCTTGTCGTTATTTTGAACGATAACGATATGTCAATTTCTCCAGCAGTGGGTGCGCTTAATCGTCATCTAGCTAGGTTACTCAGCGGCAATATTTATTCGGCGACCAAAAAAGGAATCGATAGCGTTTTATCGATCGCGCCACCTTTGCGTGAATTCGCAAAACGTCTCGAGGGGCACGCCAAAGGGATGGTATCGCCATCCACTATCTTCCAAGAGTTTGGCTTTAACTATTTTGGCCCGATTGATGGCCATGATTTAGACGCCTTGATTCCGATGTTACAGAACGTACGCCGTTTGGCCCTCGAAGGGCGCGGCCCGCAGTTCTTGCATGTAGTGACTCGGAAGGGTCAGGGCTATGAATTAGCTGAGGCCGACCCAGTCCTCTATCACGGGCCAAGTAAATTTAACCCTGAAGAGGGCATTAAAAAATCAGCACCCTCTAAGAAAACTTTCACTCAAGTATTTGGTGAATGGTTGTGCGATATGGCGCATGCTGATCCTCTATTAATTGGCATTACGCCGGCTATGCGTGAGGGGTCTGGCTTAGTTGAGTTCGAAAAGAATTTCCCTGACCGTTACTACGACGTTGGCATTGCTGAACAACATGCCGTGACCTTTGCTGCGGGTATGGCATGTGAAGGCATGAAGCCTGTAGTTGCAATTTATTCCACTTTCTTGCAACGCGGCTACGATCAGTTGATTCATGATGTCGCCTTACAAGATTTGCCGGTATTATTTGCACTTGATCGCGCTGGCTTGGTGGGCGCTGATGGTGCGACTCATGCTGGTGCATACGATATCCCATTCTTAAGATGCATTCCAAACATGTTGGTGATGACGCCGGCTGATGAAGGCGAGTGTCGAGATTTGTTGACTACCGCCTTTCATCAGCCTCATCCAAGTGCTGTACGTTACCCTCGTGGCGCAGGGGTTGGTGTCATTCCTTCAAAAGAATTGCGCACGCTGCCACTGGGTAAAGGTGAGGTGCGTCGCAAATCGAAAGCAGTAACTGGACAACGCGTAGCTATTTTGGCATTCGGTACTTTGCTGTACCCTGCCCAAGAAGTTGCTGAGGGAATCGATGCAACTGTGGTCAATATGCGCTTTGTAAAACCCTTGGATATAGAACTCATTAAATCCTTAGCTCTTGATCATGATTATTTTGTCACCATCGAAGATGGGTCAATTCAGGGAGGTGCGGGCAGCGCTTGTTTAGAAACTTTTGCCTTACTCGGAATCAATAAGCCCTTATTGCAATTAGGCCTTCCAGATCAGTTTATTGAGCATGGAGATTACAACCTGCTCATGACCAAGTGCGGCCTAGATGTAGAAGGGATGATGAACTCCATTCAACAGCGTTTTCCGGCTGTATTGGCGAAAAATCCAGTAGTGGTAGGCAAATAAGCTGTTTTTGCCTGAAAATAGAGCCATGAATGATATGAACCCAGCTTTTTTGAAGTCATGCGCAATGCCTGATGTGCAATCCACACGGGATGAGCGCGCCCTAGCAATTGAGCAAGTTGGCATTCGTGGAGTACATCATCCATTAACGATACGCAGCAGAACAGGCAATTTTTCATCGGTAGGTCTTTTTGAGATGGACGTAGCTTTGGCTGCCCAAGTCAAGGGAACGCATATGTCGCGTTTCATGGCCTTGCTACAAAAACAAGAGACTCCTGTTGATAGCACTACAGTTGTAACAATGGTGCGCGATATGTTGCCTTTGCTAGATGCACAAGCCGGTCATGTGCAATTTACTTATACTCACTTCGTAAAAAAAGCGGCACCAGTTTCTGGCGTAGAAAGTTTGATGGATTACGAAGTTACCTGGAGGGCAGCTGCTAAACAAAATGCAGCGGGTATTACTGAGGTGGAATTAGGTCTTCGTGCGCAAGTGCCGGTAATGAGTTTATGTCCATGCTCTAAGGAAATTTCTGAGTTTGGTGCTCACAACCAACGCTCTCATGTCACGATGGATGTGGTGCTTGATTCTCAAACACTCATGACCGTTGAAGATTTGATAACCGCTGCCGAGAGTGAAGCCTCAAGCGAACTTTGGGGTTTGCTCAAGCGCCCTGATGAAAAGTGGGTCACTGAGCGTTCTTATAGCAACCCAAAATTTGTAGAAGACCTAGTGCGTGATGTGGCTGGGCGTCTAAAGGGGGATGAGCGAATTCGCTCTTTTGCGGTTGAGGCTGAGAACTTTGAGTCCATCCACAACCACAGTGCATTCGCGCGAATTAGCTTGAACAAATAAGCTAAGCACCCCTCTAGAAATTCAATGCTACTGTAGGTTGTTGCTTTGCAAATCCCAACGAGGTTTAATATCAAATCCGCCCGATTTATTCGAGTCATTGTTTTGCGCAAGCATTCGTAGCGCTCCTGCAAACGCAATCATGACACCGTTATCAGTGCATAACTCAAATGGTGGGTAGTGCACTTCAAATCTATGCTTCATCGCATTTTCATTCAGCGCATTACGCAATTGCAAATTTGCCCCAACTCCGCCAGCGAGTACCAAATGTTTGCAGCCCGTTTGCTTTAGCGCTTTTTCAGATTTGCTGACTAGTACTGCCACGATGGAATCAACAAAGCTTCTTGCGAGATCCGCATGGAATTGAGCAATTTCATTTGTGTCACTAATATTTTTCTCTGAAAACTTTTTTGTTTGATTAAGAACGGCAGTCTTTAATCCAGAAAAAGAGAAATCCATATCTCCTGAGTGGAGCATTGGTTTGGGCAAATCAAACATTCCAGTTCGACCCTGTTGCGCCAATTTGGAAATAGCTGCTCCACCGGGATAATCCAATCCTAATAATTTCGCAGTCTTATCAAAAGCTTCGCCCGCAGCATCATCTAGGGTTTCACCAAGAAGTTCGTATTGGCCGATGCCAGAGACTTTCATGAGTTGAGTATGCCCACCAGAGACTAAAAGCGCGATAAAGGGAAATTTGGGGACTGTTTGTCCTAAAAGCGGTGAGAGCAGGTGTCCTTCAAGGTGATGAATCCCGATTGAAGGCAAATTAAGGCCCTGAGCCAAGGCTTTGGCAAAGGCGCTGCCCACTAGTAGGGCCCCAGCCAGTCCTGGGCCTTGGGTGAATGCCACAGCATCAATATCCGCCATTTTGAGTCTAGATTGGGCTAAGGATTGGTCTAAAAGGGGTAAAACACGTCGGATATGGTCGCGAGAGGCTAATTCAGGTACTACCCCGCCGTAATCTCGGTGCATGGCGATCTGGGAGTGTAGACCTTGCCCCAGAATGCCCTGGAATGCAGGTTTGCCCTCTTCCCAGGGGGTGGTGTTGTATAAAGCCACCCCAGTCTCGTCACAAGAAGTTTCTATTCCTAAAACAATCATTTTTTCGCTTGGTCGTGCTAGAATCGCAATTCAGTTAATTTTTTCGATATTTTTCGAGCATATACGAGTTAAACAAGTATGACTACAGTCCGCCTCCGCGAAAACGAACCATTTGAAGTGGCATTGCGCCGTTTCAAGCGCACCATTGAAAAAAATGGTCTTTTAACAGACTTGCGTGCTCGCGAGTTTTACGAGAAGCCAACGGCTGAACGTAAGCGTAAAAAGGCTGCAGCTGCAAAACGCCATTACAAGCGTATTCGTAGCCAAATGTTGCCGAAGAAGCTTTACTAATAGAATTTAAAAGCTCTCTTCACCGAGAAGCTTTGAAACCCGCTGACGGTGAAACGCAGCGGGTTTTTGCTTTTTAATCTCCACTACACGTTCTATATTCAACACTAGGAAAACGTCATGAGTCTAAAAGATCAAATCACTGAAGATATGAAAAATGCTATGCGCGCAAAAGAAGTGGAGCGCCTAGGAGCAATCCGTCTTTTGTTGGCAGCGATCAAGCAACGTGAAGTTGATGAGCGTATTGTGGTTGATGATGCAGGCGTGATTGCAATAGTTGAAAAGATGATCAAGCAACGCAAAGACTCCATCTCTCAATTTGAAAAAGCTGGGCGTGATGATTTGGTGGCAATTGAAGCGGCTGAAATGGTGATATTACAAACATATTTGCCGGTTCAGTTATCAGATGCTGAAGTCGAAGCTGCCGTTGCTGCTGCTGTTAACTCTACTGGCGCAACAGGACCTCAAGATATGGGCAAAGTCATTGGCGTACTCAAGCATCAATTGGCTGGTAAAACTGATATGGGTAAAGTTTCAGGGTTGGTAAAAGCCGCGTTAGCGAAATGATGAATTGAGAAGGTTAAACAGTTTCATACTGTCCTGATGGCGCTTATCCCACAATCCTTCATTGCCGATCTTTTGAAT
>CANBYN010000120.1 GCA_947373615.1 Burkholderiaceae bacterium
TCTTCCTCGTTTTGTTAAGAATCCTTTTGGGTTCTCGGCAGAACCTAGTTTTGATTTTGACGCATTTGCAGCGGTTGTAAAAATTCAAGTACGCATGTTGGATAACGTGCTGGATGCAACTTATTGGCCCTTACCTGAGCAAGCCGCAGAAGCTGCAGCCAAGCGTCGGATTGGAGTTGGGTTCACGGGGTTTGGCGATGCTTTAGTCATGCTAAAGCTTCCCTACAACGAAGAAGGCGCCAGAATTGTTGGTGCAAAAATTGCACGCGTGATGCGTGATGCAGCCTATGAAGCTTCTATTGAGCTTGCTAAAGAAAAGGGTGCGTTCCCAGCATTGGATGTTGATAAATATCTTGGTAGTGACAGTTTTGTTAGTCGCCTAGATGACAAATTGAAAAATGATATTCGGCAATTTGGTATTCGCAATAGCCATCTACTTTCAATTGCGCCAACTGGTACGGTCAGTTTGGCGTTTGCTGATAATGCATCGAATGGTATTGAACCAGCATTTTCATGGGTATACCGTCGCAAGAAGCGGGAGGCCGACGGTACCACCAGTGAATATGCGGTTGAGGATCATGCTTGGCGTTTATATCGCGAATTAGGTGGTGATATAGAGAAGCTGCCGCCTTACTTTGTCTCTGCTCTAGAAATGGCGGCAACCGATCATATTGCTATGATGGAAGCAGTGCAGCCATTCATTGACACAGCAATTTCAAAAACAGTGAACGTACCTGCTGACTATCCTTATGATGACTTTAAAGGCCTTTACACCCAAGCTTGGCGCGCAAACTTAAAGGGTTTAGCAACCTATCGGCCTAATAGCATTTTGGGCTCAGTACTGGATGTCGCCTCAGAGAAGTCTGATTTATCGACGCAGGCTGATGATGGGGTCGATCCAATGCGGGTTGTTGTCGAAAGCCGTCCCAAAGGCATCCTCCCAGCTGTTGCAGAAAAAATTGAGTATTGGACTCAAGAAGGTCACAAAACGCTTTACTTAGTTGTTTCGTTTATTTCAATTCCAAAAAAATCAAGCGAAGGCGGATCAATCGAGCGGGCTATTGAGTTCTTTATGCCAGTTGGTCAGAATGGAGAATCTCAGCAATGGATTACTTCAAGCATGCGTTTGCTTTCATTGGCAGCGCGCGGAGGATTTTTAGAGCGCGCTTTAAGTGATATGAGAAAAGTAGCGTGGGATAGGGGGGCTGTACGTCTGGGCACTTTTGAGAAGATTGATGGTACGCGGATGCCTTTATGGCATGAATCTGAAGTAGCGGCGATTGCATATGCCATTCAAAATATTATCGAACGTCGTAATGGTCAGTCGACCAATGATTTATCTGAGATGGTAGTACCAGGAATATCCACTCCACCCGTTATGGTTGGTAAAAAATGCAGCGAATGCGGCGCACATGCCATGATTCGGAAAGATGGTTGTGACTACTGTACTCAGTGCGGTCATCTAGGCAGTTGTGGTTAAATAAACGAAATTAGAATTAGAGGTGCTTATTTTATGTCTACTCACCAATACTCCATGTTGCCTTTGAGTTTGTACACCAATGTTCATGAAATTGATTTAGAGCATAACGAATTGTTTGAATTTCTAGAAGGCTTTAAAGAATATTGTTTTGACTCTATTCCTATGCCCCAGTTAAAACGAGATGCTTTGCAGCAGATGCTAGAAAGTCATTTTGAGACTGAGGCTCATTTAGCAAAGACTGCAGGCATTGATTTTTCTCATCACGAAGCCGTACATATCAATATGTTAGATGTGGTGTTAAAAACGCTTAATCAGATGGCATCCAAAAATAGTGATTTATATAGCCTCATTCGATACATTGATTATTGGTTTGAAAAGCATATCCTGAATTACGATATTCAATTTGCGCGTAATATTATTGCCGTGAATTAACGCGTATTTTCAATATTGCAAATTAGCCTCTACCTACATAAGGCATCTTGGTAGCCATAATCGTCATCGAGAGTATATTGCTCTCTAGCGGGAGTTGAGCCATATGCAGCACAGCTTCACCTACATGGCTCACATCCATTCTAGGCTCAATCTTAATGGAATGATCGGCTTGCATAATGCCTGCTGCCATTCGCTCAGTCATTTCTGTAGCTGCATTGCCAATATCGATTTGCCCGCAGGCAATGTTAAAAGGGCGACCGTCTAGTGCAATAGATTTTGTTAGGCCACTGATGGCATGTTTTGTGGCGGTATAGGGTGCTGACATTGGTCGCGGTGCATGCGCAGAGATTGAGCCGTTATTAATAATTCTGCCGCCTTGAGGGGATTGCGCCTTCATCATGCGAATGGCTTCTTGGCTACACAAGAACGCGCCGCACAAATTGGTGTTGACCACATCCATCCATTGCTTATAGTTGAGGTCTTCGATGGGCATTGCCGGCGTTCCCATTCCCGCATTGTTAAATAAAACGTCGATACGGCCAAATGCATCTTTTACAGTTGCAAATAGCTTTTTGACTTCCTCGGGTTTGCCGACGTCACATTGGATTGCCAAAGAATTTTCGCTTGAACCACCAATCTCGACGATTGCATTTTCCAGTTTCTCCAACGTTCGCCCGACCAGAGCAACACTATACCCTCCGTGTATCAGGGCTTTTGCAGCCGCCTTACCTATGCCTGTTCCAGCGCCAGTAACTAGCGCAATGCGTTTAGATGCCATATTCATATTTTGTCGAAAGAGAGATTTAAAAGTATTATCTTATCTTGATTTATTTAAAAAATATTTAGAGTGATTACATTAGAATGACTAATAAATCCTCGCTGTCAAAGATCGGAAAAAAGCCTATGCGTTTTCTGCAAAAATATCGCAATAAATACATCACATGGTCCTTGGCATTTCTGGCATTGCTTACGGTTCTTTTTGTCATTCTTTGGCAATTGATACCAGCTCCACCAAAGAAAATTGTTCTTGCCACAGGGGGAACAAGCGGTCTGTATTACGCTTTTGGCGAAAAGTTGAAGACTGAATTGGCCAAGGAAGGGGTGGAAGTTGAGGTGAAGTCTACCGCCGGTACGGTTGAAAATTTGGCTTTATTGAGTGATCCTAAATCTGGAATAGATTTAGCGATCATTCAAGGGGGGGTTGCAGAGGTTGATCACTATCCAGAATTCGTTTCGTTGGCAGGTTTATTTTATGAACCCATTTGGGTTTGGTATCGCGAGGATTCGTTTAAGGAATCTGACAATCGCTTAACTGAGTTTTCCCAGTTACGTGGCAAAAAGGTTGCAATTGGTAGTAAGGGTAGTGGAACACTGGTACTTACCCAAAAATTGCTACAGGCTAGCGGATTGAGCGAAAACAATATTAATGCTGAGTATCTGAGTACAGAGGATGCCCGATTGAAATTGGTTTCCAGTCAATTAGATGCAGTCATCTTAGTATCTGGTGCAGAGGCTCCATCATTAAAGGACTATTTATATTATCCTGGAATTCGGATCATGCAGTTAGAGCAGGCAGAGGCCTTCACTAGAATATTTCCTTATTTAACTAAACTTAATGCTCCTAGGGGTGTACTAAGCATCGAATTTGACCGCCCAAGAAGAGATATCGATTTGATTGCCCCAACCGCAGCATTAGTTGCTAAATCAAATGTGAATCCAGCAATCGTCAGCTTGATTTTGGACAACGCTCAAGATATCTTGAAAACAAATTCTAAGCTACAAAAACCAGGACAATTCCCATCCCAAATTGGCTTAGATTTTCCAATGCAGTCCGATGCCGAAAATTATCTAAATGATGGACCCTCATTTTTGCATCGTCATTTGCCGTATGGGACAGCTGTGTGGGTTGCACGGATTGCAAAGATCTTGATTCCCTTGTTGGCAATTTTGATCCCGTTATTTTCTTATGTCCCCTCATTGCAAAATTTCCGCTTGAAGCTAAAGCTTTCGCGAATTTATACGCAATTGAAAGTGATTGAAAAAAATGCATTGGATCCTAATCGCTTTGAGGAAAATATGAACGATGTAGCGAAAATTCAAGAGCAGGCAAATCATTTAAAGATACCGGCACTAGATACCAAAGAACTTTACGATTTAAAAGGGCACATTGACGAAGTCAGAGAGCGAATTAAGCAGATTCACGCCTCTATTCAAGAAGAAAAAAAATGACAATCACTGCAGTGATGCGTTGGAAAATTAGCGTTGCGATTGCAATCATATGCATATTTACTGGACTAGATGCCCTTGGTCAGCCGTATCCAAGCAAGCCGATTACGATAGTGGTTCCTCAAGCCGCCGCAGGTACAAACGATATTGTTGCTCGCATAATCGCGCCATCGATGGGTGATGCCTTGGGCACTTCCATTGTGGTTGAAAATAAGCCAGGTGCTGGTGGCAATATTGGCACGCAGATCGTAGCGCGCTCTGCTAAAGATGGTTATACCTTGCTGTTAACTATTAATAGTGCGCAAGCAATTAATCCAGCTTTATACAAGAATCCAGGTTTTGATCCAATTAATGATTTTGTACCGCTGTATTACATTGGCGCAACCCCCTATGTCTTAGTTTCACCTCCGGGCTCTCCGTATAAGACATTGGCAGATGTAGTGTCAGCTGCCAAAAAGAAACCAGGTGAATTGTCTTATGCCTCCGCAGGGAATGGAACTATTAGCCACTTATTGGGCGCGATGCTTAATACAAGCGCCGGAATTGAGATGCAACATATTCCATATAAAGGCGTCGCGCCAGCAATTAACGATGTTTTAGGTGGTCAAGTCCCTTTGGCATTTGCTAGCCTCCCTTCAGCGCTTAATTACATTAAAGCAGGCAAGTTACAGGCAATAGCAATTAGTTCTGCAAAGCGCTCAAGTGCTGCCCCTGATATTCCAACGATTGCGGAAACCTATCCTGACTGCGTTGGGGAGGTTTGGGTTGCGATCTTCGCCCCGATTGGTGTAAATGCAGATATCGTGAAGAAAATCCAGTCAGCTATGGATAAGATGATGGCAAGGCCAGATGTACGTGAGAAGTTAATGGCGCAAGGTTTAGATCTCAGTCCAGTGCCTCCAGTTAAATTAGCTGCATTGCTAAAAGATGAGTTGGCTAAATGGGTAAAGATTGTTAAGGCGTCCGGTGCGCAACTAGATTGACCTAAAATAAAACTATGACCATTGCAATGCTTTCTCCACCTTTAACTCCTAAGAATGAGTTAATTCAGTCACTTCGCACTAATGGCTTTGTCGTGGTTACTGCTGAAACGGTTGCCGAGATCGCTAAAGTTGACTTATTTGACCTTCAGGCATTAACTATTTTTTGGGATGATTTGCCTCGTGATCCCTATTTAAAGGATGGTGGTCGATATCGATATCGACGTCATGCGAGTTATGAGATTAAAGGAGATTCATTTCTTTCGGTGCCACATCGTGCTCATTGGCAGTCGGTGGACTACAACGCCCTTCATGGTGGCATCGAGCGTTGGTTCGAGCCTATTCAATCCCAATTAAACAATAACGCCGCTTGGAAGTCATTATTGCTTGGCATGGCTCATCTTTTGAGTAGTTTAAAACCGGTCAATACTTGGTTCGTGGAAGCACATGAATTTCGTATAGATACTACCGATGGCATAGGTCGTCCTACGCCTGAAGGCGCGCATCGTGACGGACATGATTTTGTAGCAGTTTTTATTGTGGATCGTGTTGGTATTAAAGGTGGCGAAACGCGCGTCTTTGAAGCCAATGGTTCAACTGGTTTGCGTTTCACCCTCAGTCAGCCTTGGTCATTACTACTCATGAATGACGAGCGCATGATTCATGAATCTACTCCGATTCAACCTGTTGGAGAGCATGGACATCGGGATACGCTAGTGTTGACATTTCGCTCAAATGGCTTCCAAGATTCGCCAATACGTAGCCAACAATAATTCACGCCCCATTCAACGTGTCTAACATCTATCGTGTTGCTTGCGCTGCAGGATTTTCTGGCGATCGTTTGGGGGTAGCTAAGCCTTTAGTGGATGAGCTTATTAGAAGCGGTGGCCCAGCATGTTTAAT
>CANBYN010000121.1 GCA_947373615.1 Burkholderiaceae bacterium
TTAACCTATCTCGGATCTATGCGCACAGTGCCCCACTACAACACGATGGGTTTAGCTAAAGCATCTTTAGAAGCATCAGTTCGATACTTGGCAAATTCATTAGGTCCCAAGGGCATTCGAGTGAACGGAATTTCTGCAGGACCGATTAAAACTTTAGCGGCATCTGGCATCAAAGACTTTGGCAAGCTCTTAAGTAATTTTGAAAATACCGCTCCATTGCGTCGCAACGTCACAATTGAAGAAGTAGGAAATGCCTCCGCATTCTTGCTATCTGATCTGTCTAGCGCTATTACTGCAGAGATTCTTTATGTCGATAACGGATTTAGTCAAGTAGCCGTAGGCATGGCCGAATAACTTGAGCCAAGAGCAAGTTAAACCGAACACTATTTCCCTCAAGGAAGCACTTCGATTCTGGACGAAATTAGGTTTTATTAGTTTTGGTGGTCCTGCTGGACAAATTGCTGTTCTTCATCAAGAGTTAGTTGAAAAGCGTCGCTGGATTTCTGAGCGGCGCTTTTTGCATGCACTGAACTATTGCATGCTGTTACCAGGACCTGAAGCCCAGCAACTGGTTACTTATATTGGGTGGTTGATGCATCGTAGTTGGGGCGGAATTCTTGCTGGTAGCCTCTTCGTCTTACCTTCTTTAGTGATCTTGATTGCGCTATCTTGGATATACCTCACTTTCGGACAAGTGCCATGGATCGCAGCAATCTTTTTTGGCATTAAACCCGCGGTTACCGCCATTGTTCTGCATGCTGCTGTTCGCATTGGTAAACGCACCATTCGTAACCAGCCTTTGCAGTGGATTGCCCTTTGCTCTTTCTTGGCGATTTTTATTTTGAATCTCGCCTTTCCAATCATTGTTCTCATCGCTGCTGGATTTGGCTTTTGGGGCGGGAAACGTTATCCAGAATATTTCCAACAGGGCGCTGGCCATGGCAACGGTAAAGAAATTAAATATGGCGCTGCCATCATTGATGACGAAACCCCGGTACCAGAGCATGCGCAGTTTCAATATCAAAAAACAATTCGCTACAGCATTGTTGCTCTTGCATGCTGGCTAGCCCCAATAGCATTATTGATCTTTTGGTTTGGCTGGCAAACGCTCTACCCAGAGATCGCCTGGTTTTTTACGAAGTCTGCATTCCTTACTTTTGGAGGTGCCTATGCTGTGTTGCCTTATGTATATCAAGGTGCCGTTGATCACTTTCACTGGCTAAGCGCCAATCAAATGATTGATGGTTTAGCGCTTGGCGAAACCACGCCTGGACCTCTCATCATGGTGGTGGCTTTCGTTGGCTATCTTGCTGGTCACATACAACACCTTATTGGCAATAGCAGTCCATTTTGGTTTGGGGCACTGGGTGCGCTTGTAGCAACTTGGTTTACTTTTTTACCTTCATTCTTCTTTATCTTAGTTGGCGGCCCCATGATTGAATCGACTCATGGCAAGTTGGAATTTACCGCCCCATTAACCGCGATTAGTGCAGCTGTAGTGGGTGTTATTGCAAATCTAGGCCTCTTTTTTGCTTATCATGTGTTTCTGCCAAGAGGTCTTGGAGGGCCCATTTCCTGGATATCCATCCTCATATGCTTGTTGGCGGGATTAGCACTCTTTAAGTTTCAAAAAGGAGTTCTCTCGGTATTGGGAAGCTGTGCACTGGCCGGACTGCTTATTCACTTTGTATCTGTGTTGATGGGATGAGTTTTTTCCCAAGATTGGCATAATGGAACTTATGCGAATCGAACCAAAAACTATTGCCCACCTACAAGAATGGCTTGGTAAGACTGAGTCCTTTCACGATGCTGTAACAGCTGCGCCTGTGCGCGCCCTGTCGGCAACCTTGGATCGCGAAGATCCAGCTCCTAAAAAAGGTACTTTCTTGCCAGAGCTGTGGCATTGGCTCTATTTTTTACCCCATGCACGCGAATCTGAAATCGGCCCTGATGGTCATCCAAAGCGCGGTGGATTTTTGCCCCCAGTACCGTTACCGCGTCGGATGTGGGCCGGTAGTCGTATTGAGTGGTTAGCACCACTCTCCGTTGGCGACGAAATTGAGCGTATCTCCACAATCGAATCGGTTACCCATAAGGCCGGCCGAACGGGAGACTTGATTTTTGTTCTTGTCAAACATGAGATCGCCAATCAACAGGGTCTTGCCATTATTGAAGAGCACGATATCGTCTACCGGGATGCGCCTGGACCGGATGACAAACCCGTTGCACCTTCGCCCGCCCCAACGGATGCCAAGTGGAGTAAAACGATTTCGCCTGATGATGTGCTGCTGTTTCGCTACTCAGCCCTAACCTTTAATGGTCATCGCATTCATTATGATCGTCAATACGTTACCCAGGTGGAAGGTTATCCTGGATTAATTGTGCATGGTCCACTAATTGCAACTCTTTTGGTAGATTTAGTTCGCCAAAGTATTCCTGGGTGCAGACTAAAAAGTTTTGAATTCCGGGCCATTCGCCCTACCTTTGATATCAATCTTTTCCAGGTCAATGCAAAGCCGGATTTAGATATAGATCCCAGCGGAAAAACGATTTCTATTTGGGCGCAGGATCACGAAGGCTGGCTCACGATGCAAGCTAGTGCTGTCCTGGCGTAATTAAAAGAATTGACTAATGACTAATCAAAAGAATACGCAACACCTGTCACAAGAACTTGCTAGCTTTGCTGCCAATTTACAATTTTCAGATATTCCAAGTGATGTCATTGGTCGTTCTGAAGATTTACTAGTGGATTGGTTTGGATCGGCTATCGCAGGAAAAGGCTCACGTCCTGTAGAAATCATTACTCACTTTGCACGGAATATGGGGGGCTTTAGCGCCACCAATAGCGGCCCTTCTGAAATTCTGATCTCACGCAACACTACAAGTCCTTTTTTAGCATCAATGGCTAATGCTGCAGCCTCGCACGTTGCAGAACAAGATGATGTTCATAATGGCTCAGTGTTTCATCCAGCTACGGTAGTGTTTCCCCCTGTCTTAGCTTGCGCTCAAGCAATTGGCGCATCGGGAGAAGACTTATTAGTAGCGGCAGTAGCTGGCTATGAAGTTGGGATCCGCATTGGTGAATTTTTAGGTCGATCACACTACAAGATCTTTCATACAACAGGCACTGCTGGAACGATTGCCGCAGCTGCAGCCGTTGGTAAATTACTCAAACTCACCCCAGAGCAAATGCTTCATGCATTTGGGTCTGCAGGAACTCAATCTGCTGGGCTTTGGGAATTCTTACGCGACGCCGCAGACTCCAAACAACTCCATACTGCACATGCTGCTTCAACCGGTTTAATGTCTGCCTATATAGCCCAAGCGGGATTTACTGGGGCGCAACACATTCTAGAAGGTAAGCAGGGTATAGCTGCTGGGATGTCTAGCGATTCTGATCCAAGCAAACTAGTTGATCGCTTAGGCAGTCGCTGGGCCCTTGCTGAAACCAGCTTTAAGTACTACGCCTCTTGTCGCCACACTCACCCCGCGGCCGATGCATTGCTGCAAGTTATGTTGGCACACAAACTCAACCCCAACGAGATCGCCAAAGTAGAAACTCTGGTGCATCAAGGGGCAATTGATGTCTTGGGTCCAGTAACAGATCCTGCCACCGTACATCAATCCAAATTTTCTATGGGTACCGTACTTGCCTTAGTTGCCCAGTATCAATTTGCAGGCTTGCAAGAATTCGACCAACACTTTCATGATGACGCTATCTGCGCATTTCGCGAGCGCGTCACCATGACATTAGATCCCGAAGTCGATGGCGCTTACCCACAACGCTGGATAGGCAAGGTAAAAGTATTTCTAAATAATGGGCAAGTGTTAGAAGGACGCGTAGACGAACCCAAGGGAGATCCTGGTAACACTCTCTCGCGCGCTGAAATAACCGATAAAGCCATGCGCTTAGCTGCCTTTAGTGGTGGCGCTACCTCCACGGAGATGAGTAATGCGATTGATCTCTTGTGGAATATCCGCAAACAGGCCAAGATAGGCCCCCTACTTCCATGTAATTAATTCGCCATTGCCTGTATATGAACCCACTTGATACCCCTCTTGGCTATAGCAGTAATTTTTTATTTGTTCCGGGCACTCGTCCTGAGCGATTTACCAAAGCACTTGATAGCGGTGCTAGTGGCGTGGTTCTGGATTTAGAAGATGCCGTTGCAGAAGAAGATAAAGAGGCTGCTCGTACCGCTATTCGTTCCGCATGGCCCACCTTCACTGCGGAACAAAAACTACGTTTAGTGATTCGCACCAATTCTCCTGGCAGTAAGTTTTATTCGTCCGATTTGATCTTGGCTCAAGAACTTAATGTAGGCTGCCTACTAATCCCCAAAAGTGAATCGCCAGATCAAATTAATGGTGTGGCACTCGTCCTACCAAATACAGCAATCATTCCCATGATTGAAACTGCAATTGGCCTAGATCAACTGTGCCCTATTGCAAACTCCAATCAAGTTATTCGTCTTGCTTTAGGGAACCTAGATTTACAAGCCGACCTTGGAATGGCGTGCGATCCTCAAGAGACTGAATTACAGGTTGCTCGCTATCAAATAGTCTTAGCCTCACGCCTGGCACAAATTGCTCCACCCATTGACGGCGTTACCCCCTCTACTGAAGATATTGCTCGCATTACCGATGATGCACAACGCGCTAAGCGCATGGGCTTTGGCGGAAAGCTATGCATACACCCTAAACAAGTGGCGCTTATCAAAACCGCGTTTATGCCGACAGATCAAGAACTTGCTTGGGCACACCGTGTTATTGAGGCCGATAAGGACTCCCATGGTGGTGCGATCAAGCTAGATGGTCGCATGATTGATCGTCCAGTGGTCTTATTGGCCAAAAGAACGGTCGCCCTTGCTGGTAAACACTAGCCTTAATTTTGACATTTTTGGCTAAATACTGTCAAAATCTACTTTATTAAAAACAAAAATGTGAGACTAAATATTATGAAATTTCGGACATCATTCCTCACCAGCTTATGCATTGCTGCGAGCAGCTTGCTGATGTATAGCCCTGCATTTGCAGCAGATCCCTATCCTAACAAACCGGTTACTTTGGTTGTACCCTTCGCTGCGGGCGGACCAACTGATGCTGTAGCTCGTCTGATTGCCATTCCAATGGGAAAAGAACTTGGTCAAACAGTGATTGTTGAAAACACTGTTGGCGCCGGAGGCACTATTGGTGCGACTCGTGTTGCCCGCTCCGCTCCTGATGGTTATATGATTTTTATTCACCACATGGGTATGGCGACAGCACCTGCGTTGTACAAAAAACTCCCTTTTGATCCAATGAAGGACTTTGAATATATTGGTCAGGTAGTGGACGTACCAATGGTGCTGTTAGGTCGCAAGAACTTCCCACCAAAAGACTTTAAAGAACTAGAGACTTATATCAAGGCCAACAAAGACAAGGTAACTCTTGCTAATGCAGGTCCTGGAGCAGTATCCCAACTATGCGGACTATTGTTTATGTCACGTGAGGGGGTTGAACTAACTACTGTCCCTTATAAAGGCACTGGCCCAGCATTGACCGATCTCTTGGGCGGACAGGTGGATTTGCTTTGTGACCAAACTACACAAACTGTGCCATATATCAAGGATGGCTTGGTTAAGGCTTATGGCGTCACAACACCGAAACGTTTACCAGCGCTCCCCAATGTTCCAACCCTCGATGAGCAAGGGCTAAAAGGTTTTGAGGTAAAAGTTTGGCATGGTATGTACGTATCTAAAGGCACACCTCCTGCCGTCCTCGCTAAAATCAACAAAGCTTTGAATGTTGCCCTTAACGATCCAGAGGTTAAAGCTCGCTTAGCGGAATCGAACATTGAAATTGTTCCGCCTGCTAAGAGAACACCTGCCAGCCTTAAAGAGCATCTGGATGCTGAAATAAATAAATGGGGTCCAGTCATTCGCAAAGCTGGAGCTTATGCTGATTAAGTAGTTCAGTCCCAATATTAAAAAG
>CANBYN010000122.1 GCA_947373615.1 Burkholderiaceae bacterium
TTCCAGCTAGCAGGGAGTTTCCATTCACGCTCGATATGCGTCGATGAGACAATAGGCTGTGGACTCGTCTCAAGCCAACCCTTTGAAATTTATAGCCAATCCCTCTCTGCTGGAAGAGATCGCCCGTCTTTCGCCCAAGGCAAAAGACGGTCATTTTGATGAATTGCGTGGCAACTCATCAGAATTACTACCCCATTGGCAAACATTCTTTGAGCAACTAGAGCCATCTGGTCTTTCAGATTTAGATCAAAGAACCCTTGAGCTTAACCGCCAAGTCCGTGACAACGGCATCACTTACAACGTGTATGCCGACGAGTTTGGCCCGCAACGACCTTGGTCAATAGATTTATTTCCACTAATTATTAACCCGGAAGCCTGGGAAGAAATTCAGTCGGGCGTTTTGCAAAGAGCCCGCTTATTAGAGGCCATTATTTCAGATATTTATGGCCCCCAAAATCTTCTAAAAGAAGGTTATATTCCGCCAGCATTGATCCATGGACATCCTGGTTACTTAAGTTCGATGCATGGTGTCAAACTCAATGGCAGCAAATATTTGCACATCATTGCTTTTGATTTGGCTAGAGCGCCTGATGGAAAATGGTCTGTGCTGACGCAGCGAACACAAGCCCCTTCTGGATTGGGCTATTTATTAGAAAATCGCAATCTTATTGCAAGGCAGTTTCCCAATGCCTACGAGCAAATGCAAATTGCGCCATTGGCCAATGCATATAGAGATTTAATTGATGCACTTAAACTCGAGAGCTCAGCAGGCTCTAATGCCCATATCGCCCTCCTTACGCCTGGCCCTTATAACGAGACCTACTTTGAGCATGCTTATCTGGCTCGCTACCTCGGCCTTACCCTAGTTGAAGGTGGCGATTTAACCGTTCGAGATCAACGTCTATATTTAAAGACTGTACGAGGGTTAGAGCCTGTTGATATTTTACTTAAACGCTTAGATGATGAATTCTTAGACCCCTTGGAGCTGCGTTCTGACTCTACCTTAGGTGTGCCTGGGTTATTGCAAGCTATTCGCGCGGGTAATGTCATCTTAGCAAATGCTCCTGGCTCTGCTTTCTTGGAATCTCCAGCTCTTCTTGGGTTCTTACCTGCTATCAGCGAGCGATTGCTAAACGAAGAAATCCAATTACCTGCAATGGATACCTGGTGGTGTGGAGAAAGAGCGGCATTAGCAGCTGCAATTCCTAATTTAGGCCACAGCGCCATTAAACCAACTTACCCAAATGGTACGGGACATCAAAATTATGAGTCCGCTTTAGGCGGGGAACTCAATCAAGCTCAATTAGATGAATGGGTTGGACGCATTACTCGTCAACCTGACGAGCATACCGTCCAAACTTATATACCATTGGCACAAATGCCGACATGGTTAAATGCATTTAATCTTAATGACGCCTCACTCATTGAGCCTCACTCCTATATGCTAAGGGTTTTTGCACTAAGTAATGGCCATGATAGCTGGCAAGTTTTACCTGGGGGTTTGGCTCGCATAGCTGCAACAGATTCTGGAATAGCCTCTATGCAAAGAGGCGGTAGCAGTGCGGATGTTTGGGTTCAGAGCACTCATCAATTTCAAAATCAAGAGACGCATCACAATCAGGCAATCCAAAACAAAGAAGTCATCATGCGCAAGCGCATGGTAACTAGCCGAGCCGCTGAAAATCTTTACTGGTTTGGACGTTATACCGAGCGCAGCGAAAATCTCTTGCGACTTTCTAAGTTATATCTAGAAAACATTAATAGTGAATATACCCCCTCTAAAGATTTATGGTCCTGGCTCGAAAATCTTTGTCATCAATATGGCTTGGTTCCAGATGGTGTGCCAAGTAACTTTGATCAAGGTGATGTGCGCCATCGTATTTTTGAAAGAACGCTCATCAACTCTCTCGATGCCAATGAGAATGTAACTAGTGTTGGCTTTAATCTTGATGCCATGAAGCGTGCTGCGTCGCATGTCAGAGAACGCCTATCTACAGAACAGTGGAGCACTATTAATCACTGCATTGATAATTTTCAGAAGGACTGTCGTAAGGCGACGACCTTCAATGACTTCTCATCCTCATTGGCAATTGACGCCCTCAACCAAGCCAGTAGCTCATTGGCCGCTATAACCGGAGCCCAAACTGACCGCATGACCCGCGATGATGGCTGGCAACTGCTTTCCATTGGTCGTCATATTGAACGTCTCTCGTTTTTAACGACCGTATTAGACTCTGCTATTGAAGCGGGTCTACTAAACAATACCAATGCTGACGGCTCAGGCTATACGGCACTACTCAATTTGTTTGATAGCACAATTACCTTCCATGCGCAGCATCAACAAAGTCGTGAGATTGCGCCGC
Source organism: Burkholderiaceae bacterium (assembly GCA_947373615.1). Lineage (GTDB taxonomy): Bacteria > Pseudomonadota > Gammaproteobacteria > Burkholderiales > Burkholderiaceae > Polynucleobacter. Next base: position 2,364 of record CANBYN010000122.1, read on the forward strand.
TTGTAAGTCTTTTAGTCATGGATGATGAAAACCCCCGCTCACTCGCTTGGGTTAGCAAAGCATTACGAGCAAGGTTATCGAAATTGGCTGGCACTGAGCGCAATAACCCAGATGAGTTAACTCGTAGCGTAACCAATCTCCAAGATTTTGATCTTTTCCAACTATCCTCAATGGATAATCTGGGTAATTACACTAATCTGATGAATTGTCTTCGCATTGTCTCGAATTCCGCCTGGAATGTTTCTGATGAAATTAGTGCTCGCTATTTCAATCTGATCCACTCAAATGAATACAGTGTACAAATCTAAACGCCAAAGATTATGCTGCTAGAAATTATCCATGACACACATTATTCCTACGATCCCAACGTAGAAATAGCCCAGCACTTTGCGCACCTAAAACCCGCCTCCATGCGAACCCAGCAAGTATTAATGTCTGAAATTCAAGTAAGCCCAAAACCAGCATGGTTCGAAGAGAATTTAGATAACTACGGCAACATCTGCACCTTTTTCTCATTACAAAATAGACATAGCGAATTGGCGATTACAGCTAAGTCGCTAATCCAAACAAATTCCGAGGTAAATCTCGGACCAAAACCCTACGATACCCCCCCTTGGGAACTGGTACGAGAATACTTTCGCTATCATTCCAAGACACAATGGGATGCTGCTTCAGAATTCTTATTTACTTCACCATTCGTTAGTCTTAGACCTGAGTTTGCTCAATTTGCCAGAGTCAATTTCACCAATGACAAACCAATTTTAGAAGCAGCGATCGACCTAATGCGCTGCATTTATAGTGAATTTCATTATGCAAGCAAGAGCACCGATATTGGAACCCCAGCTCTGGAAGCCTTGAATAATCGAGAAGGTGTTTGCCAAGACTTTGCGCATATTCTAATCGCCTCTTTGCGCAGCATTGGTTTACCAGCTAAATATATCAGCGGCTATATTCTGACCAATCCACCTCCAGGACAAGCGAGGCTCATTGGTGGGGATGCCTCACATGCTTGGGCATCTGTTTACATTCCAAGTATTAATGACAACGGCGATCTGTCCACAGGATTGTGGTGTGACTTAGATCCCACCAATAACCGATGGGGATACGACACACCCGGCGAAGACTATGTTCACCTAGCCCAAGGTAGGGACTATGCAGACGTCTCCCCTATTCGCGGCGTTATTCATGGTGGTGCAGACCACGTCATGGATGTGGCCGTCACTGTGATGCCTGTTTGATTCATCTTTGGTTAACTCGTTTAGTTAACTCTTCAGCCGATTCTTTCCTCTCGCTATAACGATCAGTTAAATACCCGCTAATGTCTCGAGTCAATAGAGTGAACTTATAAAGCTCCTCCATTACATCTACCACTCTGTCATAGAAAGACGATGGCTTCATGCGTCCATCTTCCTCAAACTCAGTAAATGCTTTAGCAACAGAGGATTGATTGGGAATAGTCAACATCCTCATCCACCTCCCCAAAATGCGCATTTGATTGACAGCATTAAAAGACTGGGAGCCACCACACACCTGCATGACAGCCAAGGTCTTGCCTTGAGTTGGCCTAACGGCACCCTCTGATAATGGAATCCAGTCAATCTGGGTCTTTAAAAGTCCGGTCATTGCCCCATGTCGCTCAGGTGAAGTCCAAACCATACCTTCTGCCCAAATAGCCAATTCACGCAACTCTATTACTTTTGAATGGGTATCAGGAACGCTATCAACTAAGGGCAGTCCAGCAGGATCAAATATTCTGACCTCACCGCCCATGGCAGTGAGCAACCTTGCAGCCTCAAAAGTAAGAAGTCGACTGTATGACCTCTCCCGAAGCGAGCCATACAGCATCAAGAATCTTGGGGGATGATCACTGGGCAGAGAATTTAACTTCTCAATTGAGGGAATCTGAAAAAGCCCTTCAACGAGAGCCGGCAATTCCATGGGGGATACAAACACTTAAGCTAAATCCTTTTGAAAGAAGCTTTCTTTAATCCATAGGGCAACTGTTACTAGTCCAATCATGATAGGCACCTCAACTAGAGGGCCGATCACCGCTGCAAAAGCCGCCCCAGAATTAATCCCAAATACTGCAATCGCTACAGCAATAGCTAATTCAAAGTTATTACTTGATGCCGTAAATGACAAAGTACAGCAACGCTTGTAGTCAAAACCCATTTTTCCAGTCACCAAGAAGGATAAAAAGAACATAATCACAAAGAAAACGAGCAATGGCAAAGCAATGGTCACTACATCCATCGGCAAGCTCAAGATCAGATTACCCTTCAGACTAAACATCACCACAATCGTAAAGAGCAAAGAGATCAGGGTAACCTTGCCAATACGGGGAACAAAGTGCTCGTGATACCACTCTTTTGATACAAAATTAAGCATCACAACACGAGTCAAGATCCCGGCAATACAAGGCACACCTAGATAGATGAATACGCTTTGTGCAATTTGGCCCATGCTGATGCTAACATTGGAAGCAGCAAAGCCAAAATACGGTGGCAAGACAGTCAGAAAGAAATAAGCGTAGACACTAAAGAACAGTACTTGAAAGATCGCATTAAATGCCACCAAACCAGCCGCATACTCGGTTGAGCCCTTAGCTAAATCATTCCAAACAATCACCATCGCAATGCAAGGTGCAATCCCAATGAGAATCAAGCCAGCCATGTACTCAGGCTGATTTGGCACAAAGGTAATTGCCAAAAAGAACATCAATGTTGGAGCCACAATCCAGTTCATTAAGAAGGCAATACCAAAGATGCGCTTGTCTTTAAAGACATCAGGCAAATCTTCATAACGCACCTTCGCAAATGGCGGGTACATCATCAAAATCAATCCAATGGCGATGGGAATATTAGTTGTGCCAACCTGAAAGGAGTTAATAAACCCTTCAACACTTGGAATAAAGTAGCCCAAGCCAATGCCCACTGCCATCGCAGCGAAAATCCATACTGTGAGGTAACGATCCAGGAATGATAGTTTTTTAGTGAGTGAACTCATGCTTTTATATGAATCTCCTTAAGACTCATTGAATCGAGTTTTTCTAAAGGCATCGCCGCCAGAATATCTAAACGTCTTTTGAGGCCATTCTTAACTTCATTAAATGCGGCTTTCTTCTGGATGTCAGTGCCTTGCACTTGTGATGGGTCAGGAAAACCCCAATGTGCTGTAGAAGGCTTGCCCGGCCAGAATGGGCAGACTTCACCCGCAGCATTGTCACAAACGGTAATAATGAAATCCATCTGAGGAGCATTGGGCAGACCAAACTCATCCCAACTCTTTGAACGCAACTTGCTTTTATCGTAGCCAAGTTCTAAAGCAATTTCTCTTGCAATGGGATTTACTTGAGTACCGGGTGTGGAGCCAGCCGAATAGCCAATAAACTTTCCACTGGAATGAGTTGAAGCCAATGCTTCACCCAATACCGAACGAGCAGAATTATGAGTGCAAAGAAAGAGAATGTTGTAGTGCTTCATAGCGCTTTAACCTTTTTGGAAGATTTAACGGGTAAACAGGACTTGCCCCCGCAACAGTTGTCCAACAAGAACTCACTAAGGTCTTGAACCAA
>CANBYN010000123.1 GCA_947373615.1 Burkholderiaceae bacterium
CACTTAGCCTCTCCGTTGCTTTAAATTGCCCCGCTAGCTCGCATATCCTTGATAACAGCCTCTGTCAATCCTAGCTCTTTGAGGATGGAGTCGGTATGTTCTCCAACTGCAGGGATGGCATCCATACGGTAGTCATAACTATCATTTAAGCCTGGCGGTAATAGCGCGGGAATATTACCTACGGAAGTGGCCACTTCTGCCCAGCGGTTGCGTGCTTTCAATTGCTCATGATTCCATAAGCCGCTCATATCATTAAGATGAGCATTTGCGATTTGAGCTTTCTCTAATCTGGCAATCAGCTGCTCTGAGGTGAGCTTGCTAAAGCAAGCATCAATAATTGCGAGTAATTCAGCGCGCCGCTCATTGCGCTTAAAGTTCATGTTAAAGCGCTCATCTTGAGCAAGCGCAGAATTTTCCAGCACTACTTCACAAAACTGAACCCACTCCCGTTCATTTTGCAATCCAAGCATTACTGTTTTATTATCGCCGGCCTTAAAAGGGCCATAGGGATAAATCGTGGCGTGCGATGCACCATTTCTAGGAGGGGGTTCTGCACCATCAAAGGCGTAGTACAGCGGAAAGTTCATCCACTCACTTAGTGATTCAAGCATGGAGATATCAATGACTGAGCCTTTGCCGGTTTTTCCTCTTTGCAATAAAGCCGCCAAGATATTAGTGTAGGCATACATGCCAGCTGCAATATCGGCAATAGAATTACCGGCTTTGCTAGGCGTTTCTGGAGTGCCAGTAATTGATAAAAAGCCAGCTTCACTTTGTATCAGTAAGTCATATGCTTTTTTATCCCGATAGGGACCATCATTACCGTACCCTGAGATGTCGCACAGAATTAATCTGGGATTATCTTTTTGCAAGACCTCTGGTGTAAGTCCCATGCGTGCAGCAGCTCCCGGTGCTAAGTTTTGCACCAAGACATCTGCTGTTTTTAATAATGCTTTTAAAGCTGCTATCGCTGAGGGCTGTTTTAAATCGAGCGTCAAACTTTCTTTGGATCGATTAACCCAAACAAAGTGCGAGCACAATCCCTTCACTTGCTTGTCATACGCCCTAGCGAAGTCGCCAGTACCAGGGCGCTCAACTTTAATAACTCGCGCCCCCAAATCAGCCAGTTGGCGCGTACAAAAAGGCGCTGCAATAGCATGCTCTAAAGAAACTACAGTAATGCCATCTAACGGACGGATACCCATTTCAACATCCTCTTAGAAAGATCTTGGCAGACCAAGAATATGTTCGGCTATATAGGAGTAAATTAAGTTCGTTGAAATAGGCGCCACTTGATAGAGGCGTGTTTCTCGGAACTTACGTTCTACATCGTATTCGTTAGCAAAACCAAAACCACCATGGGTTTGCAGGCAGACGTTTGCCGCTTCCCATGATGCCTTAGCAGCTAGGAACTTAGCCATATTGGCTTCAGGTCCGCAGGGTAGGTGATTATCAAATAACTCGCAAGCTTTAAAGCGCATGAGATTGGCTGCTTCAGTCTCAATATAGCTGTCAGCAATTGGAAACTGAATGCCTTGATTTTTACCAATCGGGCGGTCAAAGACTACGCGGTCATTGGCATAGCGTCTGGAGCGATCAATAAACCAATAAGCATCTCCGATGCACTCCGCTGCAATCAAGGTGCGTTCCGCATTCAAGCCATCAAGAATGTATTTAAATCCTTGACCCTCAGTTCCGATAAGATTTTCTGCAGGAATTTCTAAATTGTCGAAAAAGACTTCATTGGTTTCATGGTTCACCATATTGGCAATGGGTCTTACTTCCATTCCTTTACCAATGGCATCAGCTAGGTTCACGATGAAGATCGACATCCCTTCAGATTTGCGTTGTACTTCACTGATTGGAGTGGTACGAGCTAATAAAATCATCAAATCCGAATGTTGAATACGGGAGATCCAAACTTTCTGGCCATTGACTACATACTTATCGCCTTGTTTGACTGCTGTCGTTTTTAGTTTGGTTGTATCGGTTCCGGTAGTTGGCTCAGTTACTGCCATACTTTGAAGTCGCAATTCCCCAGAGGCAATCTTAGGAAGGTACAGTTTTTTCTGTGCCTCTGATCCATGGCGCAAGAGAGTGCCCATGTTGTACATCTGCCCATGGCAAGAGCCGGAATTACCTCCGGAAAAATTGATCTCTTCCATGATGACTGAAGCTTCAGCTAAGCCTAGTCCAGATCCACCATATTCTTCCGGAATCAAGGCGGCTAACCAGCCCGCCTTGGTCATGGAGTCCACAAAAGCTTCAGGATAGTCACGCTCGTGGTCAATCTTTTGCCAATAGGCGGAGTCAAAACTACCACAAAGGTCGCGTAAAGCCTCCCGCATGTCTTGATACTGGTCTGGCTTGGGAATGGGGTGATTCATGAAAGTCTCGACTTATAGGATTTATGATGGTTTTTACTATTTAACCCTTAGTTTAAGCAAGATTTGAAAATCTTGGAGAATAGGTAAAACAAGGCGAAAATGACCTAAACGAGATCCATAGAATCTTGGGGAAAATATTCAAAAGGGGCAGGAGTTATTTAATGCAACAAAATCACCAGCAAATTCTTTCCGGTATTAAGGTATTGGAATTGGGGCAACTCATTGCCGGGCCATTTGCCTCTAAAACGCTTGCCGATTTTGGCGCAGAGATTATTAAGGTGGAATCTCCTGGGGAAGGAGACCCCCTACGTAAATGGCGCATGTTGCATGAAGGAACTTCGGTATGGTGGCAAGCTCAATCGCGCAATAAACAGTCGATTTGCTTAGACCTTCGAGTAAAAGAAGGTCAGGCGATTGCAAAAAAGTTGGCGCTTGAAGCGGATGTGGTCATTGAAAATTTTAGGCCGGGCACCTTAGAAAAATGGGGCTTGGGTTGGGAGGAGTTGCATCAAGCAAATCCAAAAATCATCATGCTGCGAATTTCTGGATATGGTCAGGATGGACCGAAACGTGATGAGCCGGGATTTGCGGCGATTGGTGAGGCGATGGCAGGATTGCGCTATATCACCGGCCATCCTAATGAGATTCCGGTAAGGGCGGGCGTTTCTTTAGGCGATACTTTGGCTGGCCTTCATGGCGCCCTTGGTGTTTTATTGGCCTTATATGAACGAGATGCACGTGGAGGCCAGGGTCAAATGATTGATGTGGCTTTATATGAGGCGGTATTTAATTTGACGGAAAGTTTGCTGCCAGAGTATTCGGCATTTGGCGCTATTCGCCAACCTGCAGGTGGAGCTTTACCGGGGATTGCACCATCAAATGCTTACCGTTGCGGGGATGGACAGTTTGTATTGATCGCTGGCAATGGAGATTCGATCTATAAGCGTTTAATGGAGCTCATCGGAAGATCAGACTTGGGTGAAGATCCTAGCTTGGCACGCAACGATGGCCGAGCTAAGAGAGTGGTTGAAATTGATGCGGCAATTAACGCATGGACCGGAATGCATCCCCTTGATGAGGTGTTACAGGGCTTATTAGAAGCTCAAGTCCCTTCTGGAAAAATTTATACCGCCAAAGATATTGCCGAAGATCCGCATTACCAAGCACGTGGCGTTATTGAAACGGTAGAGGGTGCAGATGGCCTCAAAGTACAAGTGCCTGGAATTATTCCAAAGCTTTCTCAAAATCCTGGTGCAATTCGGTATCGTGCTCCTACTTTAGGAGAGCATACTGAGAAGGTGCTTAAATCCGCTGGACTCACTAAAGAACAAATCACTACCCTGAAAAAATCTGGGGTTCTTGGTTAATGGACCAGGCATTCAATCATTTTTTTGGATGGTTTGGTATGCCCTCCGTAGGGCTGCCAGCAGTATTTATTAGTGCGTTTATCTCAGCTACTTTGGTCCCCATTGGTTCAGAGCCAATACTGTTTGGATATATCTCACTTAATTCTGATTTATATTGGACCGCAATCTTTGTTGCAACAATAGGCAATACGATGGGTGGTATGTTTGATTGGTGGCTTGGTCTGCTAGCTAGCAGGGGCATTAAATCCATTAAGGTGACCACTGAAGGGCACTTGCGAGAGTGGTTGCAAGATTGGGGTCCTAAAATGCTACTTTTGTCTTGGATGCCTGGTTTTGGGGATCCTTTGTGTTTGGTCGCGGGATGGCTAAATCTACCTTGGAAGCCGTGCTTGATCTATATGTTTTTTGGCAAACTATTGCGATATATCACTATGACTTGGTTGCTGACCTTGGTACCAGAAAGCTTTTGGCACCAACTGGGTCATTGGATGCATCTTATATGAAAATTTGAATTGCTCTAAAGATTAAACGGCGCAATATTTTTGCTGAATCTCGTCATTATTTAAGAGGTTCTGAGAGGTGTCATGAAACACTATTTCACCTTGATCAAGAATGTAGGCTCGATCAGAAATCTTAAGTGCTTGCTGAACGTTTTGCTCAACTAGAAGGATGGTGAGACCTTGTTGTTTTAGTTTTGCAAATAAATCAAACATCTCTTCAACCAAAACCGGCATGATTCCTTCGGAAGGTTCATCGAGCAAGATGACTTTAGGTTTGCTAATCATAGCCCTAGCAATAGCTAGCATCTGCTGCTCTCCGCCCGACATTGAAGTGCCGTCTTGATGGAGGCGCTCCTTTAGTCTTGGAAAGGTTTCAGCAATTTCATCTACAAGAACTGCCATATCGCCCCGATTTTTCTGGGCAATCACACCAAGCTCAAGATTTTCTTTTACGGTAAGGCCGGGAACAATGCGTCGATCTTCCGGAACATACGCAAGGCCCAGATGAAAGCGTTCATGGGCGGCCAGATCCAAAAAAGAAGTGCCATCAATTGAGGCTTTGCCTTGGCGTTTCGAAAGTAGGCCCATTAAGGATCGCAGGGTAGTGGTCTTACCGGCGCCATTGCGACCCATTAAGGTCACGATTTCACCTTTATTAACTTCCAGCGAGATACCTTGTAAGACGTGACTCTGGTCATACCAAGCATTTAAGTTTTCAACGCGCAACATAGATTACTTTCAATTAACCTTGGCCCAGGTACACACGGCGTACCTCAGCATTATTTTGAATTTCTTCAGGAGTTCCTTCGGCCAAGAACTCGCCATGATGCAGAACAATCAGTCTTTTACATAAGCCCATAATGAGTTTCATTTTGTGCTCAACCAAGATTACGGTGCGTTCAGTGGCTAGCGTGCGAATGAGCTCCATCATGACTAAGGTTTCTTCTGGTGACATGCCTGCTGTAGGCTCATCTAATAGAAGCAGACTGGGATTGCAAGCTAATGCCATCGCAATCTCTAGGGCGCGTTGTTGACCATGCGCTAAATCTCCTGTGGTCTTATTGCGCAAGTGCTCTAGATTGACGCGACAGAGTAATTCATCAGCAAGTTCGATTGGCCTTGGGTAACTTTGTGCATTGCTGAAAAAGTTATAACGCGCTGTTTCCATCTGGGCAGCAACCCGAACATTTTCATGAACGCTGAGTTGCTTGAACACGTTTGTTATTTGAAAGCTCTTAGAGATACCGATGCGCGCAAACTCATGTTGTTGCATGCCGGTAATATCTTTTCCGTTAAATAAAATCTGGCCACTACTGGGAGGAAAAGCCCCGCTTAAGACATTAAAGAATGTGCTTTTACCGGCGCCATTAGGGCCAATGATGGCTGTAAGTGTGCCGGGCATGAAGCTCGTAGAAACATTTTGCAAGGCCTTGAATTTGCCAAAGCTCTTGCTAACGTTACGCGCTTCCAAAATAGGAGTGACGTGGGTGGTGGTGCTATTCATTATTTCGAATCCTGCTGAATCTGTAGCTTGCTCAAAATAGTGCCCCAAATTCCTTTAGGGAAGAACAGCACGAAGAACATAAAGACTAGTCCAACGACAGCCATCCAGTGTTTAGTAAAGGTGGTAACAATATCTTCCAAATACAGCATGACAGCTGCACCGATAAAGGGGCCGAAGAA
>CANBYN010000124.1 GCA_947373615.1 Burkholderiaceae bacterium
CCCTCTGTCAGTTGCGGCTTGCACGGAGGTTTGGGTAAGGGTGGAGCCTAAGGCGGCGCAGATTAATTTGATGACATCCCGTCGAGATTTGGAGGTGATTACCTGGATATTGGTCATCAATATGCGCTTTTAATCTAAACGAATTATTATAGCTGTCGATACTTATAGGCTAAAAATCGGTAGTTCAGTGACGATTGATGATGGGTCATTTAAGGTCAAATACGGTCAATTTATGAATAAAATTCAGATTCATGCAAGCCCCAATGGGTGGCAGTCGGTCACATACTAGGAACTTCTTTGTCTTAGAATGGTCTGATGCATAAATACTCATTTAAACCCATTCCTCTTATATGTGCACTTTTGGCCCTGTCGGCTTGCTCTACGGCTAAATTAGAGGCGCGCTTAGAGGCCAATCCACAGTGCAAAGATGTTATCAATCCAAAGACAGGGGCTTTAATGCCTTGTCCTGGGTCCGATAAGGCTTTCTACGCTGCAGCGGGCCTTGCACCAGCCAAACCTACTCCTGTCGTTCCGGCAAGTCCATCACCTATTGCTGCGCCAACTTCGAACACTACATCCGAACCCGCAGTAGCAAAGCCAGCGATGGCATCAGGCGCAATAGCGACTTCCACCCCAACAGTATCGTCAACGCAATCAACAACCGATTGCAAACCGCAGATTCATAAAAAAACGGGTGGAATGCTTCCTTGTCCTGCAGCGGATTAATGGGAAGGGGATATGATGTCTCTAGCTGATAGGCTCTTAACCAATGAACGAATCCTTTGATCGGAATGAATGTGAAAAAAATCTCTCTAGTGCTTGCATCTGTAACAACAGCACTTGTACTAGCAGCTTGTAGCAATGCACCAAAGCTGGCCACTCAATCCATGCCAAGATCTGGCTTTTTGCCTGATTACAACCTGCTCGTTCCCATGGCTACAAGTGAGTCAGATACGCGAGTATGGCGATATCGCGTCTCTGGTGTAAATCCCGGAAGCTATACCGCCGTCATTTTGGATCCCATTTATTTAAATCAAAATGCTACCCAACAGGTTAGTGCTGAGGTGATTAATAAAGCTAAGACAGCTCTACAAGCATCCATGGTTGAGGCAGTTAATGATCGCAAAAATATTCGCATTGTCACGCAACCTGGTCCTGGCGTAGCGAGAATATCGGTTGGCATTACAGGGGCAGAAAGTTCGGCAGATAGTTTGCAACCTTGGAGCTTCACGCCAATTGGTCTAGCAATGAATGCTGCTGCTTATGCCGGTGGCGTGAACTCTAAAACCCCAGCGCTGTTAGTCGAAAGCAAAATTACCGATAGTCAATCTAAGCAGTTATTAGGAGAGGGTTTAGTCACCATCCAGGGGGAATCATTTAGAACCGCCTCAGGATCTGCAGATTCATTTATTGCAATGGCTAAAAAGGTAGTTAAAGTGGCGATGGAAACCTCAGCCAGCCCAATACCCACTGGTAAGTAAGGAGACGATATGAAGTCATATATTTCAAAAGCGGTGCTACTTGCATTTATTGCATTGCTGGCTATGCCGATAACCTCTTTTGCAGGAGATGCTTCTCGTAACCAGGAGATTGCAGATCGATTTGCTAAATGCGATACAAACCATGATGGCAAATTAACGGCGAATGAAGCTAAAGGGTGTATGCCTCGCATATATGATCACTTTAGTGATATTGATTCTAGCAATAAGGGTTATGTGACAGTGGCGGAAATTCAGGCAATTGCTGGTCGCTGATTTATTGATTGATTGAATCTGTACAGAGTCTCTTACGAGACTCTTTTTTTGAGATCTCTTATGCCTATTACATTTCCTGGCTTTGAACACAAATCCATCACCATTGAATCAGACGATGGTCCAGTTGAAATTGCGTGCCAAATTGGCGGCTCGGGTCCCGCCTTATTGTTGCTCCATGGATTTCCACAGACAAAAGCAATTTGGCACCATGTTGCTCCTGAGTTAGCTAAAAAATATACGGTGGTGGCTGCCGATCTTCGGGGGTATGGCGCCTCATCAAAGCCACACGGAAAATCTGACCATTCCACGTATTCCAAAAGATCGCTTGCAGCCGATCAACATGCGCTGATGAAAATGTTGGGCCATGAGAAATTTTTCTTGCTAGGGCATGATCGTGGCGGCAGAGTATCCCATCGCTTAGCAATGGACTTTCCAGAAAGTGTCTTGCGTTTGATGGTCTTAGATGTTTCACCAACGCTCACCATGTACGACAACACCACTATGGAGTTTGCAAAAGGCTACTGGCATTGGTTCTTCTTAATTCAACCAGAGCCTGTGCCAGAAACGATGATTGGCGCAAATCCAGAGTATTGGTTAAAAAACCATATGGGACGCCATGCGGGTACAGGGATTTTTTCCGCAGACAGATGGGCCGAATACTTAGCAGGAGCTAGCAATCCGCAATGCTTGCATGCCATGTGCGAAGACTACCGCGCAGCCGCGACGATTGATTTAGTCCATGATCGGGCCGACCGAGCGGCAGGCAAAATGCTGCAAATGCCCCTTCGAGTTCTATGGGGTGAGCATGGCTTGGTCAATAAATGCTTTAAGCCAATTGAGAACTGGAAATTGGTTGCCACTGAAGTCACAGGCAGGACGGTTCCTTGCGGTCATTACATCCCAGAAGAGATGCCAGAAGAATTAATTCAAGAAGTTTTGAAGTTTTTCACTCTTAAGGCGCAAGCTTAGGAGGCTTTTTGCCTAGAGGTGGGCAGGGCATCACAATTTCGGGCAGAGTTTTTAATAGCTTCTTATCCTTGCCTGGATAGCTCACTTTGGATAGTAAATCTTGAATGAGATTAAGGTGAGTTAACTTTTTGTCATTGGCATTGATGACTGTCCAAGGAGACTCTTTCGAGCTTGTTTTCAAAAGCATCTCATCTCGAGCATTACTATAAGCGGCCCAATTTTTTTGCGCTTTCTCATCAATCGGGCTGATCTTCCATTGCTTTAAAGGGTCGCTCTTTCTGCTTTCAAGTCGTAAAGCCTGCTCTTTTTTATCTATATCAAGATAGTATTTAATGATCTGAAAACCTGAGTAAATGAGCAACGACTCGAATGCATTGACAGAGCCCATGAACTCTTTATATTGATGATCTGTGCAAAATCCCATGACCTTTTCAACGCCTGCGCGGTTATACCAGCTGCGATTAAAAATTGCGAATTCACCAACAGCGGGGAGTTCTGCTACATATCTCTGAAAGTACCATTCACCTTCTTCGCGCGAAGAAGGTTTACCAAGTGCAACGACACGAGTATCACGAGGACTGAGATGCTCAACAATGCGTTTGATAGTCCCATCTTTTCCAGCCGTATCTCGACCTTCTAGAACAACCAAGAGACGCAGATTGCCTGAAATCACTTGGCGCTGCATCTTCACTAGCTCAATCTGTAACTGCTTGAGCTCTTCGTCGTAGTCCTTCTCTTGATCGTTTGCTTTGGATTTCTTACTCATTAATTGCTAAAGGAGCGAGTGGAGTTTTTTTTGCCGCTGCTTTTTTAGCAGGCGCTTTCTTTGCAACCGCTTTTTTGGCCGGGACCTTTTTAGCTACGGTCTTTTTTGCTGCTGCTTTTTTAGCTGGCGCTTTCTTTGCCGCTACCTTTTTGGCTGACTCGGTCTTAGCAGCTTCTTTTTTCTCTAATTTATCTAATGCCTTGGTCAGCTTATCGATCAGCTTTTCCCTATCGGCCTCTAGCTTGTCTAGTTTTTTGAATAGTTCTTTAACAAGTTTCTTTTGGCTCACGTTGGTTCCTTTTTAAATAATAAATTTGAATCATTTGATCCTACGATTTAATGCCTTTTGTTACAAGCGTTTATGACATATTTAACAGAGTTTCTTTTATCAAAAGAATATATTGCGTGCTGTAATTCGCTCAATAAAGGCAAAATATTAAAGATGCAATACCAAGGGATGGGATTAATTTTCCCGAATTGGAGCGGGACTGGGCAGTCTAAATATGCCCTTTGGAAAGTGCATAGCCCAATGAGGCTTTTGGAATTTAGAGAGAGCTCGAGAGAGTTCGCTCAACTGTTCCAGAAATCTCAAGAAATGATGAAATGAATCGAATTTGCTCAATTAATGAGCAGACCATTCAATCCAAAAGAAAAACCTCTATATAAATCAATTATTTAGAGGTTTTTTTGATTATTCTGGATGAAAGTTATTGCTAGCCATAAAGCTGATGGTGCGCTCAAATCCTAGGATTCGAATATAGCGCCATGCGATATCGCGGTATTTACTATCTAAGTAGCCAATAGCAACTTCAGGTGTCCTTGCGGACAAATCGATCTCTTGAATTGCGCGGGCCCAACGTTTAAGTCTTGTTGACATATTTGTCACCTCCATGACCATACAACGCACGATAAATGAGGCGAGATGACAGGAATTACAAAATATTTGTTGAAATTGGGGCTTTCAGGGTCAAATTGAGACTACTTTATGGGGATTGAGGATATTTTGGGGGTCTAAGGCCCTTTTCAAGGTTCTCATGAGGTCATGGGCAACTTCCCCTTTATGAGCTCTTAAACCCTCTAATTTGAGCTGCCCAACCCCATGTTCAGCAGAAATAGAGCCCTTACAGCGTTCAACTTGGCCATAAACAAGATCTTGGATAGGCTTTTCATTAATCTCATTAAAGGTTTTAGCGTCTATCCCCAAAGGTGGGGCGATGTTGTAGTGAAGGTTTCCATCGCCTAAGTGCCCAAAATTGATAATTCGAATCCCTGGATACTGGGCTCTCATCAGCGCATCGGTTTCGCGGATAAAACGATCTAGCGATGACAGGGGAATAGTGATGTCATGTTTTAAATTAGCGCCTTCCTCAGCCTGCGCAAGAGTGATGTGTTCACGCATATGCCAAAACGCATTGGCTTGGCTTAAATTGGTTGCAATTACTGCATCTGAGATCAGATTTGCTGCGAAAGCTTCTTCTAAAACTGTCTCGAGCAATTGCCTGACATGTTCTTCACTTTCATGATCAGAGAGCTCGATTAATACTGTGTAAGGTGGCTTGCCTTGCAGAGGATTAGCCATCTGTGGAAAGTGTTTTTCATTCAAGTCTAATGACTCTTGCGTCATCATTTCAAAGCCAGTAAGCAATGAGGTAGCGCGCTTTTGAAATAGATTCAGTAGTGCGATCGTCGATGCAATAGTGTCTGTGGCAACTAAAGTGGTCCATTGAGAAATAGGTAGGGGATACAGCTTCATTACCGCTGCCGTAATAATGCCCAGGGTGCCTTCAGAGCCCACAAATAAATCGCGTAGATCATATCCAGTATTGTCTTTTCGCAACCCCTTCATGCCATCCCAAATGTCTCCATTCGCAGTGACCACTTCAAGACCTAGGCACAAGTCTCGCGTATTACCATAACGCAGCACATTGGTGCCGCCAGCATTCGTAGCAAGATTGCCACCAATCATGCAACTTCCTTCAGCGCCAAGACTTAATGGAAATAGGAACCCTTGTTCGGCAGCCTTTTCTTGGACAGACTGCAAAATGCAGCCCGCTTCAAGTGTGATTGTTTGATTGGCCACATCAATCTCTCGAATGCGATTCATTCGCTTGAAGTTCAGAATAATTTGTGTGCCACTTTGATCAGGCGTAGCACCTCCACAAAAGCTAGTTTGTCCGCCTTGGGGAACAATCGCGATATTGTGTTCAGCGCAAAGTTGAACGATCTTGGCGACTTCTGCGCTCGTGCTCGGAAGCAATACTGCGAAGGCTTTGCCCGTGAAACGCTTACGCCAATCAGTGAGGTAGGGCGCCTTATCCTCATCATTAATTAAAATATATTTCTGATCAAGAATGTTTTGCAGCTGATTGAAAACTTGTTGCATCATTGTTGGGCTGCCCGTTGCTTTTTCAAAAGCTTCGCCTCTTTTTTGATAGGCTTTAAAT
>CANBYN010000125.1 GCA_947373615.1 Burkholderiaceae bacterium
CCTCTTGCTCAAGGTCGCATTGCTTAGTTGCAATGTGTGGGTTGCCAAGCTCCTCAATGGCAGCAATATATTGATCGACCGCAAAAACGGCAAAACCTAAATTTGCCAATAATGATGCATGGCGCCCCGTACCGCAGGCCAAATCTAATACTTGGCCACCCTGAGGAATGAGCGGAGCAAAACGTCTTACCCAGAACGAGGGGGTCAATATCGCATCATGCATCGCAGTCAAATTTAGCCCTAATCGTATGCAAGGCCCATTGCTTCGCGAACCTCGCGCATCGTCTCTTGTGCAACCTTGCGGGCTTTGTCACATCCATCAGCAATAATGGAACGCACTAAACTAGGATCATCCAAATACTTCTGAGCCCGTTCGAACATAGGTTGTTGCTCCGTCAGAATTGCATCAATAATTGGCTGCTTACATTCAAGACAACCAATTCCGGCAGATTTACAGCCCCTATCAACCCATTGCTTTATTTCTTCATTGGAATAAACAGTATGCAGTTGCCATACCGGGCAACGCGCAGGATCGCCTGCATCAGTTCTGCGAACGCGTGCTGGATCAGTCGGCATTGTCCGAATCTTTTTAATGACATCTTCAGGCTTTTCACGAATGCTAATCGTATTACCATAGGATTTAGACATTTTCTGACCATCGATACCCGGCATCCGGGATGCGCTAGTTAGCAATGCTTGTGGTTCTGGAAGAATAATTTTTCGAGCGCCTTCCAAAAAACCAAACAGTCTTTCGCGATCACCCATCGACAAACTTTGAGCATCTTGCAATAAAGCTTTGGCTTGTTCTAAGGCCTCATCATCACCGCGCTCTTGAAATGCGACTCTTAATTCCGCATACATCTTGGCGCGTTTGCTTCCTAATTTTTTTACTGCCTCCAAGGCTTTTTCTTCAAAACCTAATTCGCGTCCATATAAATAATTAAAACGACGCGCAACTTCACGAGTCATTTCTACGTGCGGCACTTGATCTTCACCAACTGGCACAAATTGCGCACGATAAATCAAAATATCGGCTGCTTGGAGCAAGGGATAGCCTAAGAATCCATAAGTTTGCAGATCTTTTTCCTTCAACTTCTCAATCTGATCTTTATAGGTGGGGACGCGCTCAAGCCAGCCTAATGGGGTTCCCATCGATAACAATAAAAAGAGTTCAGCGTGCTCCGGAACCTTGCTTTGAATAAACAAGGTTGCCTGGTTCGGATCCACTCCGGTTGCAAGCCAATCAATCACCATATCCCAAACTGATTGCTCGATCACATCTGGAGTTTCATAATGGGTGGTTAGCGCATGCCAATCTGCCACAAAAAAGAAGCAGGGATACTCGGACTGCAAGTGTACCCAGTTCTTTAAAACACCATGGTAATGGCCAAGGTGTAAATTACCTGTTGGTCGCATGCCTGAGAGAACACGTTCAGCAAACATCTTTAGTCTTTATCGTTGTTATAAATTATTTAATGAAACACAGACCATACTGGCGTCAGATAGTCTGGTAAATGTGGAAAATTTCCTAGATCAATATGACTTTCATGAGGGTCATGAAAATCAGAACCGCGTGAAGCTAAAAATCCATATTGCTGAGCAATCTTGCCGTAAATTTGATATTGATGGGGGCTATGGCTTCCAGTAACAACCTCAATTCCAAGTCCTCCAATATCCTTAAAATGCTTATAAAGTTCATCCATCTGCATGGCGTTTAATTTGTAGCGTCCTGGGTGCGCAATCACGGCTACACCACCTGCGGCTTTTATCCAAGCGACGGCATCATCGAGAGTTGCCCACATATGAGGAACATACCCCGGCTTATCTTCAACTAAATAATTTTTAAATACCTGCTCAGTATCTTTGCACACACCCTGCTCCACTAAAAACCGAGCAAAGTGTGTTCTCGAAATCAAGTCATGATTTCCGGCAAAATTTAATGCGCCTTCATAAGCACCGGGGATGCCCGCTTTTAATAATTGCTCTGCCATGAGTTTGGCGCGATTTCCGCGACCCTCGCGCGTGCGACGCAAACCTTCAATAATTCCAACATGCTCTGCATCAATTCCCAATCCGACTATATGAATAGTTTGTCCCATCCAACTTACAGAGATCTCCACCCCTGCTAGGTAATCAATTTTCAAGGCGCTGGCTGCAGCTTGTGCACGCTGTTGACCGCCGAGCTCGTCATGGTCTGTCAGCGCCCATAAATGAACACCATTTGCTTTAGCGCGCTCTGCAAGTTGCTCAGGCGTCAACGTTCCATCAGAAATGACTGAATGGCAATGCAAATCGGCATTTAGGGGTGAAAGGCTACTCATGACCCTATTTTAAGTTAAGCTGGTGTCAATTACCCGGCGCGGCGCATCTAGGTAGTCCCGAGACTGCATCTCAATGAGACGCGACACAGTTCGGGAGAATTCTGCTGTAATTTGACCCTCGGTGTATAAATCGGGGGCCGAAACCTCGGCTGAAATGATCAGTTTGCTCTTATGGTCATATAAAACATCAATTAACCAAATAAAACGGCGTGCTTCATTAGTCATTCTTGGGGGCATATAGGGCACCCCAGACAGAATCACCGTATGAAACTGGTTGGCAATCTCAAGATAATCATTTTGAGAACGTGGGCCACAACAGAGGGTTTTAAAGTCAAACCAAACCACGCCGTCATCCATGTGAACAGGTCTTAACTGCCTCGATTCGATATACAAAATCGGGCAAACGTTTTCTTTTTGATTACCAATCAACTTTTGATAGATCTCTGTCAGAGCTTGCTCTGTTTGATCATTCAGGGGGGTTAAATAAGCCTGCACTTGCGCCATTTGCACGCGGCGATAATCATTACCAGCATCTACGTTTAGCACATCCAATTTTTCTTCAAGCAACTTAATCGCAGGAACCAGGCGATCTCGATGCAAACCATTTGGATAAAGTTGATCTGGCCGATAATTTGAGGTCATTACAAACTGAACGCGATCCTCAAACAGCGCACTCAGCAAGCGGTACAAAATCATTGCATCAGCAATGTCATTAATATGAAATTCATCGAAGCAAATTAAACGATAGCGTTTAGCAATTCGTTTTGAGAGCTCATCTAATGGATCGGCTAATCCAGAAAGCTCATGCAATTCACGGTGGACTTCACGCATGAATTCATGAAAATGAATGCGAATCTTTTTTTCTAATGGTGAGGCCGCATAAAAACAATCCATTAAAAAAGATTTGCCTCGCCCTACTCCGCCCCATAAATAAAGACCGCGAGGTAGTGTTGGTTTAAATAGCTTTTTCTTGAAGGCGTTGCTACGAATATCTTTGTAGGCAATCCATTGATCTTCGCATTGTTGTAAACGCTCAACAGCGCGAAGTTGCGCGGGATCACTTTGATACCCGCGCGTCTTTAACTCTTGTTGGTAATACTCAATGGTTTTCAATTACATATTTAATGCACGTTGATCTGTGGCCAATGCTGCTTCGCGCATCACTTCAGACAAACTTGGATGTGCATGACAGATACGGGCAATATCTTCTGATGCTGCTTTAAATTCCATTGCTACAGCGGCTTCTGCAATTAAGTCAGAGGCATTTGGTCCAATGATATGAACACCCAGGATCTCATCAGTCTTAGCATCAGCCAAAACTTTTACAAATCCATCAGCGCGACCCATGCCTAACGCACGGCCATTCGCAGCAAATGGGAATTGACCTGCTTTGTAAGCAATGCCAGCTTCTTTAAGGGCTTGTTCAGTCTTGCCAACCCAAGCAATTTCAGGGTCGGTATAGATCACCCAAGGAATACAGTTGTAATCGATATGTGGTTTTTGACCAGCAATAATTTCGGCTACTAAAACGCCTTCATCTTCTGCTTTATGTGCCAACATGGGGCCGCGAACTACATCGCCTACAGCGTATACGCCTGGGGCAGCAGTTGCGCAAGTATGGTCGTCAATTGGGATGAAGCCACGCTCATCGACTTTGAGGCCAATCTTATCTAGACCCAATTTATCGGTATTTGGTACGCGTCCAACAGAAACAATTAAGCGGTCACACTCTAATTTGGCAGCTTTGCCAGCACTATCAGTGTAATTAACTACTACACCCTTCTTGTCCACTTTTACATCGCCGATCTTGACGCCCATATTAATGTTCAAGCCCTGTTTAGCGAATAGCTTTTGCGCTTCCTTAGCTATGCCTTGATCGCAGGCTGCTAAGAATGAAGGCAGAGCTTCGAGCACAGTTACTTCAGCTCCTAAGCGGCGCCAAACTGAACCGAGCTCTAATCCGATCACACCAGCACCAATTACGCCAAGTTTCTTAGGGGCCGAATCAAACTTAAGAGCACCTTCATTGTCACAGACAAGAATATTGTCAACAGTAAGACCTGGCAAATGACGTGCTTTAGAACCTGTAGCGATGATGACATTCTTTGCAGTAACTGTTTCTTTATCTTTACCGTCAATTTTGACTTGGTAACTATCAGCACCCTTACCTTCAAATGAGGCATGGCCTTTTAACAAGGTGATTTTGTTCTTGCGGAACAAGTACTGAATACCACCCGTCATTTTGGTAACGATGTCATCTTTGCGCGCGATCATTTTTTTTGAGTCAATGCTCACTGAGCCGACTTTAATTCCATGATCAGCAGCATGGTGACTAATCTTCTCGAATTCTTCAGAAGAGGCTAACAATGCCTTAGAAGGAATACAGCCAACGTTCAAGCAGGTTCCACCTAAACGCGGTTCACCCTTAGGATCGTCATAGCTACTGGATTCAGCGCAGGCAACTTTAAAACCGAGTTGCGCTGCACGGATTGCGGCGATGTAGCCACCAGGGCCACCACCAATTACGAGTACATCAAAAGCTTGACTCATGATCTCCCCTTCTTACAAATCAAGGAGAAGGCGTGCAGGATCTTCTAAAGCATCCTTCATCGCAACCAAACCAAGCACAGCCTCACGGCCGTCAATGATGCGGTGATCATATGACAAAGCAAGGTAGTTAATTGGACGAACAACTACTTGACCGTTTTCAACCACAGCACGGTCTTTAGTTGCATGAATTCCCAAAATTGCAGATTGGGGGGGATTGATGATTGGAGTTGACAACATGGAGCCGAAAACGCCACCGTTAGAAATGGAGAATGTACCACCAGTTAATTCTTCGATTGACAATTTGCCTTCGCGAGCTTTAGTGCCAAACTCAGCAATCTTCTTCTCTATATCAGCCAAATTCATTTGATCAACATCACGCAAGATTGGAACTACCAAACCGCGCGGTGAACTAACAGCGATACCAATATCAAAGTAACCGTGGTAAACGATGTCATTACCATCAACAGAGGCATTGAGTAATGGGAATTTCTTAAGCGCATGAGTTGCAGCTTTAACAAAGAAAGACATAAAGCCCAACTTCACGCCATGAGTTTTCTCAAACTGGTCTTTGTATTTATTGCGCAAAGCAATGACTGGACCCATATTGACCTCATTAAATGTTGTCAAAATAGCGTTATTTGCCTGAGACTCAAGCAAGCGCTCAGCAATACGAGCACGCAAACGACTCATTGGTACGCGTTCTTCTGGGCGAGCACCCATTGGAATCGGTGCGCTTGGCAAGCTAGCAGATTTTGCACCGCCAGCAACCGCATTTAAAGCGTCAGCTTTGGTGACGCGACCATCACGACCAGAACCGGCAACTTTACTTGCGCCAATATCGTTTTCTGCAAGAATTTTTGTTGCAGATGGGGAAGCGGCTGCGCCAGCAGATTGGGCTGGAGTCGCCGCCTTTACAGATGCTGTGGCAGCTGGTGCTACTGCAGGCGCAGCAGCGGCAGGAGCTGCAGCAGCTACAGCAGTACTGTCAATTTTTGCAATCAACTGCTCTGCGATTACCGTGCCACCATCAGCAACAACGATTTCAGTCA
>CANBYN010000126.1 GCA_947373615.1 Burkholderiaceae bacterium
AGCGCGAAGAATTTAATACCCTAGCAAAACAGGGTTTCAATCGCATTCCTATTGTCAAAGAGGTATTAGCTGATTTAGAAACTCCTCTTTCGCTTTACGTCAAGCTGAGCCAGGCTTTTGGCACAAAGAATACATATCTCTTAGAGTCAGTTTTAGGTGGTGAGCGTTTCGGTCGTTTCTCCTTTGTGGGCTTGCCTGCTAAAACTATTGTGCGCACAGTGGGCACCCCCTCTTCCCCAATTAATGAAGTCCTTACTGATGGCAAAGTAATTGAGCGCAATACTGAGAATCCGCTTGATTTTGTTGACGCATATTTCAAGCGTTTTAAGGTAGCTCTTCAACCTGGTCTACCGCGTTTCTGTGGTGGTCTTGCTGGTTACTTTGGATATGACACTGTTCGTTATATCGAATCTCGTCTTGCCGTTCATCAATTGCCTGATGAACTAGGCGTACCAGATATTCAGCTAATGTTGACTGAAGAATTGGCAGTAATTGACAACGTAGCAGGCAAAATTTATTTCATCGTTTATGCAGACCCTGGTGTTATCAATGGATTTGAGAAGGCTCAAGACCGCTTAAAAGAATTGCTTTCCTGCCTTAGTAAAACAGCAAATATGCCGCCCTCATTGCCCAGTACTAAAACTGAGCTCATTCGCAAATTTAAGGCTGCAGACTTTGAATCTGCCGTACGAAAAACCAAAGAATATATTTTGGCCGGCGACTGCATGCAAGTCGTCATAGGCCAACGCATCAGCAAACCATTTACCGATAGCCCATTAGCTCTTTATAGGGCGCTACGTTCTTTAAACCCATCGCCTTATATGTATTTCTATGATTTTGGCGATATGCAAATTGTGGGGTCTTCCCCAGAAATCCTGGTTCGACAAGAACAACGGGCTGCAGAAAAAATTGTGACAATTCGTCCTCTTGCGGGCACACGTCCTCGCGGCACGAATCCAGAAGAAGATCAACGCTTGGCAAAAGAGCTCTTAGCTGACCCCAAAGAAATTGCTGAACATGTCATGCTGATTGACTTAGCTCGCAATGACGTGGGTCGGATTGCCAAAACTGGATCGGTAAAAGTCACGGACTCAATGTCAATTGAAAAGTACTCCCACGTTCAACATATCGTAAGTTCTGTTGAAGGCGATCTCTTAGACAATATGAGCAATATGGATGTGCTCCGTGCCACTTTCCCTGCAGGCACCTTGTCTGGAGCACCAAAAATTCGCGCAATGGAAATCATTGATGAAATGGAAATTGTGAAGCGCGGCGTATATGGTGGAGCAGTAGGCTACCTCTCCTTCTCAGGAGATATGGATGTAGCGATTGCCATCCGTACCGGCGTCATTCGTGATGGCATGCTGCACTCCCAAGCTGGCGCCGGTGTAGTTGCTGACTCTGACCCAACTGCCGAATGGAATGAAACCGAAGCCAAAGCGCGCGCAGTATTAACAGCCGCTGATTTTGTACAAGGAGGACTCGATGCTCCTAATGATTGATAACTACGATTCTTTTACATATAACCTCGTGCAATACTTTGCTGAACTAGGAGAGGAAGTAAAAGTATTACGGAATGATGAAATTTCAGTAGCAGATATTGCAAAACTCAATCCTGCTCGCATTTGCATTTCGCCTGGTCCCTGCAGTCCATCTGAGGCCGGAATATCTGTAGAAACGATTAAACGTTATGCGGGACTGATTCCAATTCTTGGGGTTTGTCTCGGACATCAAGCTATTGGTGAAGCCTTTGGCGGGAAAGTCATTCGCGCCCAAAAGGTGATGCACGGCAAAACCGATAGCATTCATCACAGAGGTGTTGGAGTTTTTAAAAATTTACCTGATCCATTCAAAGTTACGCGTTACCACTCCCTGGCCATTGAGAAAAACTCATTGCCAGCAGCGCTAGAGGTTACCGCAACCTCGTCTGATGGAGAGATTATGGGTGTACGTCACCGTGAGCTTGCGGTTGAAGGCGTGCAGTTCCATCCTGAATCTATTCTGTCTGAGCATGGTCATGCCCTACTCAAGAATTTTTTACAAAATAATTAAGTTATAAGCACCATGCAAATTACCCCTCAAGAAGCCCTACAACGCTGCATAGAACATCGCGAGCTTTTCCACGATGAAATGACAGCCATGATGCGCCTCATCATGAGTGGCGAAATGTCGCCAGAGCTTGTGGCAGGATTGTTGGTAGCACTACGCACCAAGAAAGAGACCGTTGGAGAAATTGCTGCGGCCGCGCAAGTAATGCGCGAGTTTGCAACACCCGTTCAGGTTGATGACCGCACGCATTTAGTTGATGTAGTAGGGACTGGCGGTGATGGCGCCCACACCTTCAATATCTCTACAGCAGCCATGTTTATTGCCGCTGCGGCTGGAGCAAAAATTGCAAAGCATGGCAATCGGAGTGTAAGCAGCAAATCTGGTAGTGCAGATGTACTTGAGGCATTAGGGGTTAATTTAGCTCTGTCCGCCGAACAAGTCGCTACATGCATCTCTAAAGTGGGAGCCGGCTTTATGTTTGCCCCAAATCATCATCCTGCAATGAAAAATGTAGTGCCAATTCGCAAGCAATTGGGCGTACGCACAATATTTAATATCTTGGGGCCGCTAACCAATCCAGCCGATGCCAAACGTATTTTGATGGGCGTTTTTCATCCTGATCTCGTGGGCATTCAAGCACGTGTATTACAAGCCCTAGGCATGGATCATGCTTTGGTAGTTTATGGACGTGATGGTTTAGATGAGATTTCTCTAGAAGGCGCCACCCTAGTTGGGGAATTGAAAGATGGGGTAGTTCGTGAATATGAAATCCATCCTAAAGATTTTGGCTTACCCACAGCTCCAACTAGCAGCTTCAAAGTAGCAAATGCCGAAGAATCTAAACAAATTGTTTTAAATGTAATAGACAATAATCCTAGTGCTGCAAGCGATATTGTTTGTTTGAATGCTGGTGCTACGCTATATGTGGCAGGAGTCGCCAAAGATATTGCTAGCGGCATTACGATGGCAAAAGCTGCGATTGCGTCTGGAGCAGCACGTCAAAAGCTAGACGCATTTGTCGCCGCTACTCAATCTAAATAAAACTAATCCATGAGCGATATTCTCGAAAAAATTGTTGCAACCAAAAAAATTGAAATTGCTAACTGCATGCAGAAAGTATCCCTTGGAAATCAACGGGACATTGCACAGGCCAATAACATTGATGCTTCTCTAAAGCCACGTGGCTTTATTCGCTCCATAGAACAGAAAATTGCAGCAGGCAATGCTGGTGTGATTGCCGAGATTAAAAAATCAAGCCCCAGTAAAGGCGTCTTGCGCGAGGATTTCATCCCCGCAGAAATTGCTCGCTCTTATGAAAAACATGGGGCAGCATGTTTATCTGTTCTAACAGATGTTGAGTATTTCCAAGGCTGCAACGCTTATCTTCAAGAGGCGCGTTCTGCTTGCAGCATTCCCGTCTTACGAAAAGATTTCACTATAGATCCTTACCAGGTATATGAAGCGCGTGCAATGGGTGCGGATGCCATTCTTTTAATAGTTGCTTGTCTTGAAGTTAGCCAGATGAAAGACCTTGAGGCATGTGCTCATGAGTTAGGATTAGACGTACTGGTTGAAGTACACAATGCACCAGAGCTCGAACACGCATTAGATTTAAAAACGCCCCTACTTGGAATTAATAACCGTAACCTCAAGACTTTTGAGGTAACCTTGCAAACCACCCTATCACTGCTTTCTATGGTTCCAGACAATAAAACGTTAGTTACCGAGTCAGGGATACTGAGCCGTGCCAATGTGAAATTAATGCGCGATAACCAGATCAATGCTTTCTTAGTGGGAGAAGCATTTATGCGTGCAACCGATCCTGGCATGGCACTTGGCGAACTATTTTTCTAAATCTTTTTCAAAAGTTCACGTTATATTTAATATGAGAAATTAGTAACGCTGATCCAAAGACGTCTCCAATACGCAATATAAAAAAGTCCTGATTGAAAGGGCTTTTTTATATTGGGGGTTAGCAGTGAAAAATTGATTAGACGTTGAACAAGAAATTCAGCACATCCCCATCCTTAACTACATACTCTTTGCCTTCAGCACGCATCTTTCCAGCCTCTTTGGCGCCTGACTCACCCTTGAATTGGATGAAGTCACCATAAGAAATGGTTTGGGCGCGAATAAAGCCACGTTCAAAGTCTGTATGAATCACACCAGCAGCCTGAGGCGCGGTATCGCCCAAATGAATAGTCCAAGCACGAACTTCTTTCACGCCTGCAGTGAAATAGGTTTGCAACCCGAGCAAAGCATAGCCCGCACGAATCACTCGATCCAATCCAGGCTCTTCCATTCCCAAATCTGCTAAAAATTCAGCTTTATCAGCATCATCCAGATCGGCAATCTCCGCCTCAATTGCTGCGCAAACCGCAACAACCGGAGCGCCTTCTTTAGCTGCATGCTGCCTTACAGCCTCAAGATGTGGGTTATTGGTAAACCCATCCTCTTTGACGTTGGCGACATACATTGCTGGTTTTGCAGTAATTAAGCATAGGGGCTTAATGACCAATTTTTCTTCATCAGTTAAATGAAGACTACGAACTGGCAACGCAGAATCTAAATGGGCTTGCACTTTCGTCAATACTGCGACCAAAGCAGCAGCTTCTTTATCGTTACCTGACTTAGCAGCTTTAGTAGAGCGATTAAGGGTTTTTTCAACCGTGGCTAAATCGGAAAGAGCTAATTCGGTATCAATCACGCCAATATCAGCAATCGGGTCGATTTTTCCAGCTACGTGAATCACGTTCGGATCTTCAAAACAGCGCACTACATGAGTAATGGCATCTGTTTCACGAATATTTGCCAAAAACTGATTTCCAAGCCCCTCGCCTTTAGAAGCGCCAGCAACTAAGCCTGCAATATCGACAAACTCGACAGCAGCAGGAAGAATACGCTCAGGCTTCACAATCTCAGCCAAGGCGGCAAGACGGGGGTCTGGAACCTCAACCACCCCTACATTGGGCTCAATCGTGCAGAAAGGATAGTTTTCAGCCGCGATTCCAGCTTTGGTAAGCGCATTAAAGAGGGTAGATTTGCCGACGTTAGGCAGGCCGACGATGCCACATTTCAAAGACATAGCGTTATTGTAAAGGGGCTGGTTTCGATATCATCGAGTTATGTCAGAAGCTAACCCAAATATCCCCCCCAAATCTCCGGCTTATTCCGCCAAAACCCACACAACAGATATAGTCGTGGTCGGCGGAGGCATTGCTGGCAAGGCTTGCGCCCTTGGTTTGGCGCAACTTGGCTTACAAACCATCGAAATTGCACCGGACTTAGAGCATTACGTGGCCACACCCCAAGGATCCCAATGGAGTCAAAGAATTTATGCTTTTTCGCCAAGCACTCAAAAATTACTGGCCAATTTACAGATTTGGGATGCTCTTGACCATAGTCGACTTCAGCCCGTGCGCGATATGCGGATCTACGGAGATCGTGGTGAAAAACATGACCAACTCCATCTTTCCGCATTTGAGGCAGGCACCCCTCAACTTGCGTGGATCGGCGAATCCAACTTAATTGAACATACTCTTGATCAAGCCTCCCGCTTTCAAAATAAATTGGAACGCATCAATGACGTCGTTGAAAAAATAGAAGTGGACACTGATGGCGCCACCCTATCCCTAAGAAGTGGTGTCAAAATTCGCACTCAACTTGTTGTAGCTGCAGATGGTGCAAATTCTCCGATTCGAGCAGAAATCGGAATTACCACGAGTGAAGAAAGTTACTCTCAAAGTGCGGTAGTAGCAAATTGGATTTGCTCTTATCCACATCTTGAAACTGCCTTTCAGTGGTTTCTACCAGGCGG
>CANBYN010000127.1 GCA_947373615.1 Burkholderiaceae bacterium
TCAGCATGCATTGCGACGATAAAGCGATTGGTTAAGGCAGAAATTGGCTCACCGTTTTCGACGGCGCGATTGATGATCTTGTCATCAATGTCAGTGATATTGCGTACATAAAGGACCTCATACCCACTGGCACGCAACCAACGCACAACCATGTCAAAAACGATCATGACCCTAGCATGACCAATATGGCAAAAGTCGTAAACCGTCATGCCGCAGACATATATTTTTACCTTGCCCGGTTCGATGGGCTTAAAGCTCTGCTTTGAACGACTAAGGGTGTTATAAATTTGCAGCATAGGGCTATAAAGGAGAGGCAGGTGGCGCCAATTTGTTAGACTGAGCGCTGAGTATATCGAATGAGCCAGTTTTACACCCCTTCCCCTATGTCCTTCACCATTCCAGCGCCTCACCATACCCTTTTGAGGGTCCTAGCCGCCGCCTCCGCTCTCGCTTTGCTTGCGGCTTGCAGTACCCCTGCCCAACAGCGCGCTGACTCAGAAATTCAAGCTGTCAGCAGCCAAGAACTCAAATGTGGGCCTAATTCTCCCTATCTAGGTGCAAGTAATCCAGGGGATCCACCAAAACTCACGACTGATATTGCTTATAACTCGTCTAATGAAGGGCTGTCAGAAACCGTGGCATTGCCTTTTTTGTCTTTCTTGATCATTGAACCAGATCCTGTCACTAAAAATGCGGTGCCCTCAGATGTGGAAAAACTAGTTAAGGCTCGTAAATTCCCCGAGGCAATCGACCTAATCAATAGTCATCTAAAAAAGACTCCGCAAAATGTGCAATTGCGCTTTTTAAAGGCTCGAATCCAAATCGAAACGCAGGATTATGCGCAAGCCAAAAAAACTTTAATTGTGATCACGCAGCAATTTCCCGAACTGCCTGAGCCCTACAACAATCTTGCAGCTATTGCTGCTAACGAAAATAAATGGATTGAGGCGCGCGATTATCTAGAGCTAGCCTTAAAACTACGTCCAAGTTATGCTGTTGCTTCCGCAAATTTAGGCGAAGTGTATGTACGTCTTGGCGCTCAAGCTTATGATGATGCTTCGAAATCCGCATTACTCAATCAACGCCTGTATAGCAATCGCGCAAAAGCCTTGCTAGGCCTATTGAAGACGACTGCAAAAAACCCCATATCAAATTCACCATCCACTAACCTTCCAGAAAGTAGATCTAAATAATGACTAAAGTACTTCTCAAAACCAACCACGGTGATATCACCCTAACTCTTGATGCTGCCAAAGCACCTAAAAGCGTTGCAAACTTCTTGCAATACGTTAATAGTGGTCATTACGATGGCACCATCTTTCATCGTGTAATCAATAATTTTATGATTCAGGGCGGTGGCATGACTGCCGGCATGAAACAAAAGCCCACTGGCGCAGAAATTGAAAACGAAGCCGCCAATGGCCTCAAAAATGATCGCTATACAGTTGCAATGGCTCGCACTAGTGAACCGCATTCAGCCACTTCACAATTTTTCATCAACGTGAACGACAATGACTTCTTAAATCACACCGCGCCTAATTCACAAGGCTGGGGTTATGCTGTTTTTGGAAAGGTAACTGATGGCGTAGATGTGGTGGATGCAATTCGTAAAGTAAAAACAGGTAGCTCAGGTTTTCACCAGGACGTACCTTCAGAAGATGTTGTTATTGAAAAGGCTAGCGTTCTTAAGGAATGATTGAGCAGTACTCGAGCGCCCTGCTCATCTCAGATATCCACCTGACGCCGTCAATGCCATTGACGGCGCAACGATTTTTTGACTTCTGCGAAAAAGAAGCCCCGAAAGTTGAAGCTCTATACATTCTAGGTGATTTATTTGAATATTGGGTGGGTGATGATGCCGCTTCTCATTCCCCGTTTCAGCAAGAAATCAAACGCGCTATTGCCAATCTCTCAACCAAGACCAAGATCTATTACATGCATGGTAATCGAGACTTTCTTCTTGGCCATGATTTCTTAAAAAAAACAGGTATGACTTTGCTGCATGATCCGTCTTTAGTTGAAATTGCTGGTAATCAATATGTGTTGTCTCACGGCGATGCCCTTTGCACAGCAGATGTGGGTTATCAAGTTTTTCGCGCTTGGGTCCGCAAACCCTGGGTACAGAAATTATTCTTGCGTATGCCATTATCTTGGCGTCGCTCTATCGCACAACACTTGCGCAATACAAGCCATATTCAATACCAACGTGCCAATAGAAATTCATACGCTAACAATTACATCAAAACCAATGTCACATTGGAAGCCTGCGCAAACGTGCTCCAAAAGCATGCTGGTAATAATCTAATCCATGGGCACACGCACCTACCAGCTCACCATGATGAAAATATTGGTGAGCAATCGTGGCAACGTTGGGTTCTATCCGATTGGGATCTAGATCATCCTGAAGCTTTATTACCCAAAGCGAGCGCACTATCCATTGATTGCAATGGAGTACGCTATATAGATTTAGTTAAGAACTAATTAACTAAACTAAGTGAATCACTTGGCGGAGTATTTAGTTAAACACTGCACCATCTGCGCAAAGATTCGTGGATTAGCGGCAATCACTTCACCGCTCTTGAGGAAACCTTCTTCGCCACAGTAATTACCTATCAAGCCACCAGCTTCAGTAATTAATAAGGCGCCAGCTGCCATGTCCCATGGCTTAAGATCGCTCTCAAAAAAGCCATCGTAGCGACCGGCTGCCACATAAGCCAAATCTAATGATGCGGCACCTGGGCGTCGCAGACCAGCGCACTGACGTGTCATATCAGAAAATATCATTAAGTATTTTTCAAGGTCTTGATCTTCGCGATACGGAAAGCCTGTGCCAATCAATGCATTTGCTAGGCGATCTTGTGTCGCAACACGTAAGCGCCGACGGTCTAAATAGGCACCAGAACCACGAGTGGCAGTAAACAACTCATCACGCGTTGGGTCATAGACCACAGCTTGCTGAGTTACGCCGTTGACTGCGAGAGCGATTGACACTGCATATTGAGGAAAGCCATGTATGAAGTTTGTTGTGCCATCCAACGGGTCAATAATCCAAACATTCTCTGCAGTAATATTATGCTCGCCAGTCTCTTCCGCCAAAAATCCATGGGTTGGATAAGCTTCGCTAAGAGTCTCAATAATGGCCGCTTCAGCAGCTTTGTCCACTTCGGTTACAAAATCATTATGTTGTTTGCGGTCTACTTGTAGACGCTCCAAATTCAGGGAAGCGCGATTAATCACAGTACCAGCACGACGGGCGGCCTTTACGGCCACATTTAACATGGGATGCATAGTTTGATGGACAAATTAAATAAGAACAAGCCTGTAATATTGCCGAGCATTACGAAAAACTGCGTGACAATATGAGGCTAACGGTCTGATTCTAAACGATTAGGGAACAAAACCCCACCCACCCCATTGAATGAGTTGATGAATAAAGAGAAATTCAAATTACTACGTTGGGTCCTGGTAGAGACCAGTCACCCTGGAAATGTTGGTTCTGCAGCCCGCGCCCTCAAAACCATGGGCTTTGGGGATTTATGGGTAATCAACCCCAAAATCAAAGGGATTGCCATGGAATCTGAAGCAATCGCCTTGGCTAGTGGTGCAGGCGATCTTCTAGAGTCTGCCCAAGAATCAAGCTCTTTAGACTCTGCAGTGCAGGGATGCTCTCTTGTTTTGGGCTTAACCAGCCGCGATCGTGAATTTGGGCCTCCAGCCCTTGACTGGCCATCGGCGCGGTCCTTAATACAGGATGTTATTAACAATAACGAGCAAGTTGCCCTACTCTTTGGTCCCGAAAGAACTGGTTTAGACAACCAACATCTGTCCTTATGCACTCACCGGGTCTGGTTAGATGCTAGCTCAGCCTACCCATCATTAAACCTAGCTCAGGCCCTGATGGTTTGCGCCTATACCCTCAGGGAAGCTCTAAATCAGGGCAATGAAACAATTGATACGGGATCATCTATGAACAGAGAAGAAAAGGCGGATTTCGCTGATCCAACTGCTATTGCCGCCATGCTAAATCATTGGCGAGATGGCCTTGAATCTATTGGTTTCCTTGACCCCTCCAACCCCAAAAAACTCATGCCCCGTTTACAGGCTTTATTTGCCCGCACACGACTTCACAAAGAAGAAATTGACCTCTTACGTGGCATCGCCAAGCAGATGCTGCAGAAAAAATAAGCATAGCCCGTTAAAATCCAAATATGTCTAGTCCATTATTCGACCATGTCGACTCCATTATTGCCAGAGATCCCGCTGCGAGAAATCGCCTTGAGGTCATCACCTGCTATCAGGGTCTGCATGCTGTTTGGTTTCATCGCATCTCCCATTTTTTATGGAATCTTGGTCTGAAATGGTTTGCCCGCCTGCTATCCATGTTTTCTCGCTTCATTACTGGAATTGAAATCCATCCAGGAGCAAAGATTGGACGCCGAGTATTTTTAGATCATGGTCTTGGTATTGTGATTGGTGAAACTACTGAAATTGGTGATGACTGCACGATCTATCAAGGCGTTACTTTAGGCGGCACATCACTCTATAAAGGTATTAAACGTCACCCTACTCTTGGTAAGGGCGTCGTGGTGAGTGCTGGTGCAAAAGTGCTAGGCGGTTTTATGGTGGGCGATGGTTCACGCGTTGGATCTAACGCAGTGGTCCTTAAGGAAATTCCGGCAGGTGCTACCGCCGTAGGTATTCCTGCGCGCATCCTACATCCCGATTTACCCCAAAGTGCAGATAGTAAAACAAAGGAATATTTTTCCGCTTATGGTGTAACACCCAATGTGGATGATCCTGTTTCCATGGCACTTAAGGGATTAATCGACGCAACCATTGAGCAAGAAGCTAAAATTGCTGCTCTAGAAAAAGCATTAGCCAAGCTGTGTAACGCACCAACCGATACTGCCAGCCCTAGTGATACCAAGCGCGATCTTGATACCATTAAAAAATGGCTCAAGGAATAATTAGCTGCTAAGCTAAGCTAGTCAGCTAATCAATTACTAATGCAAAGTTCGAGGATTTGAATCATTTTCGCCTAGAGGATTACCGGGAAATTCATCCTCCTCATCATCGCCTTCATCTTCATTAGGCATGCCGAAAGTAAAGCTTTCACCACCCTCTGGATGGCGGTTTTCAATTTCATCTTCAGTTGCCGCGCGGACATCCTCAACCTGAACCCAAAACCGCAAGGCCATCCCAGCTAATGGATGATTACCATCCAAGACGACTTGGTTATCAGCCACATCGGTTACCGTATAAATCAAGGACTCATCATCGGCATCCTCAGATACTGCATCTGACTCTTCATCTGCATCAGGCACTCCCTCGAATTGCATGCCTACCTCAAGGGGCTCTGGAAAACGAGTACGAGGCTCAATCTTTAAAAGCTCGGGATCATAGTCACCAAAAGCCTCATTTGGCTCTAACTGAATCGTGGCCTCATAACCTATATCTTGACCATCAAGCAAGGTCTCAATTTTAGGGAAAGTGCCCTCATAGCCGCCATGCAGGTATACCATCGGAGAATCGGGTTCTTCGATGACATTGTTCTGCGCATCGGTTAACTTATAGCGCAGGGATACGATGGTATTTTTTTCAATCTTCATGCGAAATCTATCGAACATTTATTTTTAATTAGTTTCCAACAAGCTTTTACTTTATGACTTCATTTTACTTGAGCAAGCCCTATCAGCCTCCCGAAGCACCTCAAAACCTGCCGTTAAGCAAACCTTGGGCTTTATTTGGGGGTATTAGCCCAGATCAGTTCATGAAACAGTATTGGCATAAAAAGCCATTATTAGTCCGCGGCGCTATTCCTGCATTTCAACTATCCTCCCAAAGCGGAGAGACCTTAGGCAGT